>JAIVHQ010000244.1:0-5113 GCA_020200995.1 Flavobacteriales bacterium | reverse complement strand
TCTCATTGCTGTCCTGATCGCTGCCCGCGCAAGACACGAACAGCATTGCCAAAAGCAAAGCAGGAATGAAGGGATGGATGAGGTGTTTCATATTCGTCCGTATATCAGGTTACTTGGTGGGATTGATAAAATTCGTTTGCTCACAGCTCCTGTAATGCCGATGGTTCCGATCATCACGAGCACAAAGGTCAAAACAGTCCATAGATTGATCGGCTGAAAGGAGAGCACCCTCGTATCAGCGCCCTCAATTTCCAGAAAGAAAATAAGCGCTGCGGTAAAGGCTCCGCTCAACAGCTCCAGTACCGCCAGGGAAACAACAAGCACGGTAAACACCATGGCGGCTGCAATGAGCACGTAATTGCGCATGAGGTGGGCGGGCCTTATGCCGAAGGCGAGCATGGTGCCCAGGTTGGGGGCAATTTTTTCCAAATGACCCTTCAGCATGCTCCGCAAAAAGATCAGGATGGAAAGCAGTGCAAACAAAAGCAGACAAAATACCAGAACCAGGGTCGTGATGCTCGTTAGCGAAAAGTTTTCCTTTGCCTCGACCGTTGCCAGATCAACGGGATAGGAGAAGTTGTCCATCATCGCGTTGCTGAACTTGCGGATTGATTTCAGGTTTGAAAAATTGACGACGTAATTTTGGTGGTACCGGGTTCCCGCGTCAGAGCTGTATACATTCCACAGGAATTCATTTTGATTCATCAAAATGGCCATTTTGGTATCGTCCTCGGAGCCGTCGATGTGTTCCCTGAAAAATGAAAACCGCTCCGCGTAGTCCTGCTTCTTTTGACAATCGACCTGCAGTAGAGAAAACGGATAGAACGAATCGCCATCAACAATCCGGACAGCGGTGACTTCATCAAGGGCCTTTATTTTTTCCGAAAGGTCGGCGATTTCCTGTTCCGAACCTTTTGCAGAAATTCTAAACCCGTACTGCTTGTTCTCCTCGCTATAGAGGTGAGAGCGGCGGGCGCTTTTTTCAAGTTTGAAATTCAGATCGGGGTGAATGATGAACTCGCGCCGGTCGGGGAGCATGGCCACCACAGCCACCACTTTTAAAGGCACGGCGATGTAACGGTCATTGGTGTAGGCACTCGTGCGATACACCATGACTTTTTCGGGTACGCGACCATCTTTGCTTTGGTGTCCGAGCTTGTTGAGCCCCGCTTCGCTCAGGATGATCCCTTCGTGGTAAGCTTCGGGATCTACAGGGTGACCACCATTGATGCGTTTGAGCAAAAGGGAATCAGTGACGGGGTGAAAAGTTTCTCCGTACAGCAGCGGACCTTTTTCGAGATCATTATCGAAAAATGACAATGTCGCATTGAAATTTCGCGACACCGAGGCAATGTCAAATTCCTTTCGAACTGTCGGATCATTTTCTAAATAGTTGACCAGTTTTTGCCATGTTTGATCCTCAATCGTGGTTAGTTTTGGAACGTTCAGCCAATTTGTAAAAGGATCGTTCATCCGATAATTCAAAAACTGCTCAGACGAAAAGGCGATGCTGATGGCAGTCATGCTGAGGAAGGAAATCCCGAAAAGGGTAATTAGGTTTGAAGCCCGATAGCCGGCGAGGTACTTCAGTTCTTTGACGAAAAGCAGGCGCTGTAAGGTCTTTCCTTTTTTCATGCCGTCAGATTTACGCAGTCCTGATCGAGTGTGCCGCGCGGATTATCACCGACGGTATCTCGCCTGACCCTGATGATGCAATCGGCGTATTCGCCGGCCAGCTCCACATCGTGGCTCACCACCACAGCGGCGGCATGTCGCTCTTGCAGGTTGGTCTTGAGCAAGCCCATCAGGGTTCTGCTGTTTTCGATGTCGAGGTTGCCTGTGGGCTCGTCGCCGAAGAGCACGTGAAAGTCGGTGGAAAGTGCCCTGGTGAAGGCCGCCCTTTGCAACTGACCTCCGGAGACGGCAGATGCCCTCCTGTTGAGCAGTTTTTCGTCGAGGTTCATTTTCTGCGCGGTTTCCGTGACCCTCTTTGCTGCTACATCATAGGAGTAGCCCTGTATCATCAGCGGGATGCACAGGTTTTCGATGATGCTGAAATTTTCGATCAGGTTGGTTTGCTGAAACACAAAGCTGAAATTGTTTCTCCGAAAAAGCGCCTGCTTTTTACTCGGCCACGTCCAGAAATCAAGCAGGTTTTGATCGCCATTGTAGCTGAACTTCCCGCCGCGGCTGTGAAAAGTGTCCGACATAAGGCCCAGCATCTCCAGCAATGTGCTTTTTCCGATGCCCGAAGCTCCGAGGATGAATGTCAACGGCACCTTGGGCAGTGAGAGCTTTTCCACACGCAGCACCTCCTGTTCCCCGTATTTGCAAGAAATGTCGTCGAGCTCAAAAAGAATTTCAGATGCCATTACGGTAGGTATTCAATAGGTACCCAAAAAAATGTGTAGCTGCCGGTTCTGTATTCCAAATTTGCACTGCGCAGCAGCTCGCTGATGTTGCGCTCCTTGGCATCCAGCCCGCCCAGGTATTCATCGATATCTTCACCCTGCACTTTGCCTCCTTCGGTGAGGATTTCCACTGCTGAAAATTTGGAAAACATGCTGCTGTGTATGCCCAATTCGGGAACGCCACTGAGCAGGAGCCGCTGCAGGTCCTTGCTTTTTTCAACCGGAAAGTTCTTTTGAAGGACGGCAATGTCTTCTTTTAGTATGGCTGCCCCGTAGCCGTACCAGGCTTCCACCACCCCTTTTCGCTGGCGCCGGGCATCGAGGGCCTCTCTTTTGATCCGTTGAATATTTTCACGCATCTCCTGCAGGTCTTGTCTCGACATGAAGAGCACCTGATCGTAAAGGTGATGGGTTTGCCCCTCGATATTCTTGGGCGTATAGCCCGTGTAGAGCAGCTGCACCTTTTCGAGAAACAGCTGCCTGAGCTGATCGTCCGAGAAGCCCTGAAGCAGGTGTGATTTGACCACCTCCTGACCGGCACTCCCGATAAAGCTTTTCCACTCCGAATGGTCCCTGACTACCTTGTACAGATTTTGAAGCATAATGCGCTCCTTGTCGGCAATGCGTTGTGTGAAGTCTGTGACCAGATTTTCGGCCGTTGAGCTTCCGATTCCAAAATCCTCACGCGTATCAATTGCGCTGACCACGGCATATTCGAGGTGGTAGTCCTTCACCACATCGAGCCGCACATTGTCTGCAACTGAATTGTTTTGCGCGCTCCACTGCGGATAGCTCAGGTTTTGAGCATCGGCAAATTCGGCCACGCGTGCATAGTCTTCATCCACCTCTTTCACAATTTCGCCCAGCACTTTTGTGCGCATGTGGTTTCGAAATTCACTGTAGAATGCAGCATAGTCGCCTTCCGTATCCACCTGAACTGCGAGTATATGGGCATTGTACTTTTTGATGGCCGATCGAAGGGTTTTTTCGGTCAGGTAAAACGGGTTGGCCTCGGCGTTGGTCACGGGCATCATGCGGTGAAACACATCGCTGGACCCGCCCAATACGATAACCACATTGGTTTCGCCCGCTTGCGCACCTCGCTCGAGGGCCTCGTTTATCCCGTGGTAGAGCAGGGGGATTTGCGGCTCGGCATTGTAATTCTTGGGGTCACTTACGGCTTTTTTCACATCGCTAATTCCCGATCTATCGGCGAAGGGCCCCACAGTAAGCGGTGGCGTTTTTCTCTTGAGGTCGTAAAAGATGGTGGCCCCGACGCGTACTTTACCCTGAAAGACTGTGTCGCGATCAAACGAATCGTGGGCCTTTTCGATCAAGTTTGCATACGATTCTGCATTTTTTCGCGCCGTGTAGCTGCCGTTGATGCAAAACATGATGTTCACGCGAGATCCTTTTTCCAGTTTATTGTCGATCTCCGATTCGGTGGCTTCCCAATTGTCGATGGCAATCATGCTCTTCGGGTCAAACCGCGTGAGGGCGCCGCACACGTAATACCCCGGCCTGCTTTCGAAAAACGGGTACCTGATTACCGAGCCCACATAGCGCTGCGACTTGGTATCGAAAACTTCAGGTGCGGGCAATCTGCGATTTGAGCAGGGGTCCTTTGCGTCGAGAAAATCGTCCTTTCCCCCAAAATCGGGCTTAAACTCGCCTTTGCCGTATTCCACCGCCCTTCCGGGATCTGAAAATACCACAGCTGCTTTGCCATCAAAGCGTTCTTCACATGCACTTTCGTCAAAATTCCATTCGAGTGCCAGCCTGGTATTCCAAACCTTGATCCGCGATTCGCTCACCCAAAACAGTTCGTATCCGTAGCCGCCTATTACTGCATCGTTGGCCACGAGGTACCTCCGCGAGTCCTGATCGTACTTGAACACGAACAGCACTTCATAAAGCTGCTTTTCGCTCATGGGCTCACCTGAGTCGGGCGCCTTGTACAATTCCACGAGGTCCTTGTTTTTTCCCTTCCGTGCAAATTCCGTGAGCAATTCACGGTCATTCACATTCATAAGGAAAGCCTTCATTTCGAAGCTGGAGTTTTCAGAGATTAACGGGCGTTCCCAAAGCAGCGTATTCTCTTTGGGGATCCATCCCTCCATTTGCACTTTGGAGGTTTCGTATGAGCCATCTGTAAATGGATCTGACGTCAGTGCGAGTACTTTCAGGGCTAGTGGGCTTTCATCAATTACGTAGAGCTTCTGACCGATCTTGGCCTTGTCATCACTTGCTTGCGTCAGCTTATTGTCTTTAAACAGCACATTTTCCGACCGGTCCGAAAAAATTCGCCAGTAGGTGTCGGATCGCTTGCCGGATTTGGGATTCATGCCGAACATCGCTTGGCCGGTGTAGGCTTCGGGGAGGTTTGTGTAACTCCTCGAGCCCTCTTCATCGAAGCGCACCCGATCAATGAGGTTGTCGGGCTTGGCGGGCAGGTATTGGTTTGCGCCCCGCTGGGCGACACCCTCTGTGAAAGTGCTGAGCAGAAATAACACTGCCAAAATCACCCCGCTTTCAATCTTCCTTTTCATTTTGTTCTGCATTTTTTATTTCTGCGTTTCAAAATTTGAATCCGAGTATCAATCCGCCACCGAAAAACAGGGGCCGGCTGATGTCACTCACGGTGTTGGCCACGCTGCCCTCGATTTCGCCATGCGACCTGAACAGGATACCGTGGTCGGCGG
>JAIVHQ010000414.1 GCA_020200995.1 Flavobacteriales bacterium | reverse complement strand
ATGTCCCTCGCTTTCTACCTCAGGTTGCAGCCCGGCAACCACGTGATGGATATCGGTACGGGCGGCGGATTTCCGGGAATACCCCTTGCCGTGATGTACCCCGAGGTGTCCTTTCTACTCGTTGATTCCATCGGCAAGAAAATTAAGGTGGTGAATGCTGTGGTCGAAACACTCGGTCTCACCAATGTGAAAGCCATACACGGCCGCGCTGAAGAGGTGAAGGGAAAGTACGATGTTGCGGTGACACGCGCCGTAGCTCCATTGAGCGCGCTCGTGGATTGGTGCACGCGCCCAAAACTCAAAATCAATGGTCTATACTGCCTCAAGGGCGGCGACCTCCGCGAAGAAGTCGAAGAAATTGACGCTTACCCATCCTCAGTATACCGACTGAGCGATAAGCTGGAAAGTGAGTTTTTCGAGACCAAGAAAGTGGTGTACGTAAAGCTGCGTTAAGGCATTCTGTTCAGCTGACTGTAGAGTAGGGGGTTGCCTTCGATCAGGTTCACTTCCCAACCCGCCAGGGAGAGGTTCAGCCTCGTCGGGTTCCAGACATAAACTTTCAGTTCCACACCTTTCATTTCGCGGTAGTTGATGAACAAGTCCCACAACAGGAGTTGATGCACCAATCGAAAAGAACCGCGGTGCGTAAATCCGTCTCTCTGCGGAATTGCTGAACTGTAATGCAATGGCTCACCGTTTTTGCTGAAGTCAAATACCAGATGAAGGTCTGATTGGCTCCAAGGGCCGCTTGCGCTATCGGCCGGTGCGAAACGCAACACCGCAGCCACATGGTCGCCGAATCCGATGCCCGCAGTATCGAGTCCTATCTTGTAAAGTTCTAAAAATTCCTCGCTGAAGGTCAGCCCGCCGGTGCTTTCGTTTAGTATGGTGTGATCCGCATGGTCTCCGTCTTCGTGTCGCGTGCTATAATGATGGCCCGTGAAGGTAAAGCCGTTGCTCCGCCTGTCGAGCGACCAAACTTCTTCGGCCCCTCGGGTCAGGGCCCAGTTCCTACCGTCGAGGTAGAGCCGCTCGAATTTTGGATTGCCGACCTCTTCCATAAGCTCAGCGTTGCTCAATGGCGTTTGTGCGAGGTTGATTACACGTGTGTTTTTCAAGGCATCTACATCCATATAGCGCGCGAGATAGGCCGGGTTTTGATGCACAATGGCCAAAGCGGGTTCTCCTTCGACATCGAGTGCATCGAGTTGTTTCGCGACCTTGTCATACGGTTGCTGTTCGAACACCTCATAATGCTTTCTCTGCCATACCAGGCTAAATGTTAGTATCGCGGCAATTCCGTATGCGGCGGCTTTCGCCAAAATTGGAGGCCGGGGAGCCAGAAAGTACGCCAACCCGAGGCAGAAGAAGGGGCTCGCGAATAACAAGGCTCCGTGGTGGAGCAGGGGATCTACCATGAGAGAATACGCGTGCCCGATGGCGTAACTTACCGCAAACCACGTCAAAAACAACAGGGCCAATCGACTTCCACCGTCCTGTTTGTTTCGCGCAAATTCTCGGGTTTTCCATGCGATCAATGCCGCGACGAGCACGAGCGCTGCGGTACTGTAGTTGATCAGCGACATAAACCACTCCCACAAGAAGTCGGGCGCCGGCGGTCGCAGCCAGCTGCCCACACCTTTGTGCTCGAGTTGTGTGAGCGATACTGAGAGGTGAGGCAGAAAGAGGATAAAGGCGAGTATTCCGCTGCCGAAATAGTACACTTTGTGCAAGCGTCCTGCGAAAAGCAAGCCCGAAATCCAAATCAAAATACCGAGCAAACCACTGAAGTAGTGGTTGTAAACAGAAAGAGACAAGAGCACCGCCAGCCAAATATGGGCCCCGAGTTTAGGGCGCTCATCAAAAACACAACGGTACCAGTACCATGCCATTGCAGAGCAA
>JAIVHQ010000413.1 GCA_020200995.1 Flavobacteriales bacterium | reverse complement strand
GCGATCTCATAGTCGAAATCGATGTGCTTGAAAACAGCTTCCTCTCCCCGCCCGCTGAAAGTTTGCGCAATGCGAAAAGAAACGCTCGAAACCTCATCGGAAGGAAAAATGGGAAGGAAGGGATGTCGGAGGGCTGTGTCGCAATGCAAGGTGATTTTGATCAGGTTTTCCTCTGATTTATTCAGCCATACCCGGCCTTCGAAAAAGTGGCCCGGATCATCCTTGGGCCGGTAGGCAATGACGTAGACGGAGTCATTTTCGGCAGTGACGTATTTGCTTTCCAAATCCAATAGAAAGGATTTTTTCAGCTTTCGCTTCCGCATGGACAGCGGATTTTCCGGAAAGAAAGCACCCTTGTCCAAAAGATCGAGCATGGTGATGGCGAGCGAACTTTCGAGCGATGCAAAAAAGAATTGCCCTTCATGTGGTTGCAAGCCTATACGTCCGGCTTTGAGGTGCGTACGGTCGAGTGAGTAGCCTGTGATGTCCAGGTTGTAATAGCCTTCCACCATTTCCACCTGCACCCCGCTGATACTGCTCTTCAATGCGTAGTATGCCCGTGCCTGTGCCCGGGTTTTGGACGCTGCCTTTCGGCAGGCATTCATCAAGTCGTAAAGGTAGGAATGGTCCTTGGGGGTGATGGTGACTTCATCCAACATCAATGCGCTTTCCTCGAGGTGAATGGTGTAGAAATCCACATTTGCCGAAAGGCTGAGCTCGTAATCCCTGAATCCCACAAAGCGCACCTGTACTGAATCGTGCGGCCCCGAAACCTTCAGGCTGAAGTACCCGTCGGGGTTGCTGATGGTTCCCTGCTTGAGGTGCCTGTTGTACACCGTGGCGTAAGCGATGGGGGCATCGGTTGTACCGTGGCGGATGTAGCCTTCGATCTCCGTGTGCTGGCCCCAAAGCGCCGGGCCTTGCAAACACAAAAGAATGATTAAAACAAAGACAGTTCTCCCTGATAACATGCTTGCTCAGATTTGCTCCCTGCGCGGTGAAAATACGGAATACAAAATATCCAATGGATGTGCTCACCGTGTTTGATGGCACAGCCAAAATTCGCACCGTCTGCGAACGCGTCCGTTTGGAAAAACCTGACCACTCTTTGCGTTGTGCAGTCGTACCTTTTAATTATTGCGCGCTTTCGGGATCATCGCCTGAGGTGCCTTTCCGGCCGACGATAAAACTGAATACTTCGCGCATGGTCTTCTTGCGAATCTTGCGCTGCATTTCCATATCAGCGAGCTTGAGGGTGTATTGAAATTTGAGCCCGAGGTAATCCTTTTTCATCTCGATCACCTTCAGGTTGTAAGACTTCGGTTCGATGTATTCGTTGAAAGTGGCCAGAGAAGAAATGATCTCCTTTTCCAACTTTTCGATGCTGTCGAGGTATTGGAGCGAGAGCTGGAAGTCGACGGTCATAAGCCTCACATCGCGCCTGGTGTAGTTGATGATTTCGTTGAAATTCACTTTGGAATTGGGGATGATCACGCTGTCGTCGTCATCATTGAGTATGCGCACCTTGAACATGCTGATCTCGACAATCTTTCCCTTTTGGTTGTCGATTTTCACATAGTCGTTTACCTCAAAGGTGTGGGAGAAACTCAGGTAAATACCCGAGATAAAGTCGAGCATAAACTCCTTTGTCAAAATGGCAATGGCCGCCGCGACGATGGTCAGGGAAGTGATGATCTCGATGGGGTCCACACCGAAGATGCTCAATAACATAAACAGGGCCCCGACGGTGAGTGCGAAGCTCGCAATGTTTTCAATACCGAAGTGGACGTTGTTCTTCTTTCCCGCGGCAATCTTATTCCTCTTGGAATAGACATATTTTGCGGAAGCGGAGAATATATTGACAACCTGAGTTCGATTGTTATTCGGGGTTTCAGATGGTCATAAAA
>JAIVHQ010000412.1 GCA_020200995.1 Flavobacteriales bacterium | reverse complement strand
ATGGCTTTGGTCATCTCGAGGGTGGGGAAGCTCGCTTTCTTTTGCGGTACGTATTCCAGCGTCTTGAGATCGAGGCTGAGGATTTCGGACTTGCCATCGTCGCCCTTGATTTTTTTGTAAAAACCCTGACCCGACTTGCTGCCGAGCCATTTGTTGTCGACCATTTTCTGCACGTAGTCGGGGATGGTGAATACGTCGTTGCGTTCGTCGTCGGGGCAGTTATCCTTCACGCCGTTTGCCACGAGCACGAGGGTGTCGAGGCCCACCACATCCGCCGTGCGGAAAGTGGCCGATTTGGCATGTCCGATCACGGGGCCGGTGAGTTTGTCCACCTCTTCGGGGGTAAGGCCCATATCGTTTACAATGTGGAAGAGCTCCATGATGGAATACACGCCCACGCGGTTGGCGATAAATGCCGGGGTATCTTTGCAGAGCACGGTCTCCTTTCCGAGAAATCGGTCGCCGTAAGTCATTAGGAAGTCGATCACTGCGGGATCCGTGTCCGGTCCGGGGATGATTTCGAGGAGGCGCAGGTAGCGCGGCGGGTTAAAGAAGTGTGTGCCGCAGAAGTGCTTTTGGAAGTCTTCGCTTCGGCCTACGTTCATCATCGCAATCGGGATTCCCGATGTGTTGGAGGTGATGAGGGTTCCGGGCTTGCGGTGTTTTTCTACATTGTCAAACACCTGTTTTTTGATGTCGAGTCGTTCTATGACCACTTCAATGATCCAATCGCAGTCGGCGATTTTGGCCATGTCGTCGTCGAAGTTGCCGGTGTGAATGCGTTTGGCAAAAGCCTTGTCGTAAATCGGCGAGGGGTTGCTCTTGAGGGCAGCCTGCAGCGATTCGTTGACGATGCGGTTGCGCACCATCGGCGATTTCATGTCGAGACCGGCTTTGGTCTCTTTGTCGTTGAGCTCTCGGGGCACGATGTCGAGCAGTACGACCTGCACGCCGATGTTGGCGAAATGGCAGGCGATGCGCGAGCCCATCACGCCCGATCCGAGCACAGCTACTTTATTGATGGTTCTTTTGCTCATGGTATATCAGGGGTTTTTAGGTTGAGGAATATGGTTTTTGGAAAAAATATTTTTCTCGTCGAGTAGGGTATTGATCTTTCGGGACACCTTCATAAAGGTATCGACGTCATCGCCGTCGAGGTGTTCCAAAAGAAATTCGTTGAGGTCGAGGACGGTATTTCGCGCCGTTTCGCGGTACTTTTTGCCCTCGTCCGTGAGGCGCACCACCATCACGCGCTTGTCGTCGGGGTCGGTGGTGCGGGTGATGAGCCCGTCGGCTTCCATGGTTTTCAGGGTGCGCGTGAGGCTGCGCGATTCGATGCCCATTTTGGGGCCTAGCTTGGTGGAGGGGGTGCCGTCTTTGTCGATATTCAGCAAGGTGTACCCCACCGAAATGGTACCGCCAAAGTTGGCCGCTTCCGTGTTGTAAATGCGGAAGATCTTGAGCCACAGCCAGCGCAGGTGAAAATCTATGGTTTCTTCGGACTTCATTGAGGCACTAAGCTATAAAAAATTGTTATGCACGCATAACATTTAACGAAAATTTCCCCTTCGCCTCGGCTCCCCTTCGGCTCCGCTCAGGGATCAGCTCGGTGACCGGGACGTGTAGGGGTGTGTTAAAAGGGCAATTGGCAACGGGCAATAGGCAAGGACGTGTAGGGCTTGATAAAAAGGCAATTGGCAATGAGCAATAGGCAATGACGTGGAGGGCGTGTTAGCAATTGGCAATTAGCAACGGGCAATGACGTGTAGGGGGTTGTTTCCGGTCACCGAGCGGAGCCGAGGTGAAAGGGAAGTGACCCTTGAAAAAAATCCGAATGTGTACATTGCGCGGCCGATTGAAAACTTTTTGATGAAAGTCGTTCGAAACATCCGCGAAATGCTGCGCCCGGGCGA
>JAIVHQ010000043.1 GCA_020200995.1 Flavobacteriales bacterium | reverse complement strand
GGAAAAAATCCTCCCGACAAGCGTGTACCACTCACACCTGCCCAGTGCAAAGAGGTGATCAAGAGGTTTCCCGAAACGGAAATATTCGTGCAGCCGAGCGCCATCCGAGCCATACCCGACTCAGCATATGCGGCAGAGGGAATCCCTTTGCGCGATGATCTTTCGCATTGCGACATCCTCATGGGCGTCAAAGAAGTGCCCGTGGAGATGCTGATCCCCGAAAAAACATATTTCTTCTTTTCGCATACCTATAAAAAGCAGCCGTACAACCGCGGATTGCTCCAGGCCATCCTTGGAAAAAAGATCAGCCTCATTGATTACGAGCTGCTGACAGCCAAAAGCGGCAAACGGCTTATAGGCTTCGGCAGGTATGCCGGCATCGTGGGTTGTTACAACGGTCTCCTTGGCCTGGGGAAAAAATTCGGGCTCTACACGCTCAAAGCAGCACATGAATGCGAGGACAGAAAAGAAGTGGAAAATGAATTGAAAAAAGTGAAATTTCCAAATGGATTTAAACTCGTAATCACAGGAAACGGACGCGTGGCAGGCGGAGCTCTTGAAATCCTTTCGTCAATTCAACTACCTGCTGTCACTCCGGAAGAGTTTGTCGGAAAGAAAATCACAAAGCCCGTATTCACACAACTAGGGGTTGCGCATTACAACAAGAAAAAAGACGGGAGCAGCTTCGACAATAAAGAGTTTTACGATCACCCCGAACGGTTTGATTCCGACTTTATGCGTTTTGCGGAAATGGCCGACATGTACGTATCATGCCATTACTGGGACGAGCGGGCACCCTATATTTTCACTCGGGAAGATGCCGCCAAAGGAAAATTCAGCATTAAAATGGTGGCTGACATCAGCTGCGACATCGACGGGCCGGTTGCTTCTACATTGCGGCCATCTACCATCGAAGATCCGCTTTACGGCTATAATCCGCTCAGCGAAAAGGAAACCGACTTCATGGACGGAGACAGCATCGGAGTGATGGCGGTAGACAACCTGCCCTGCGAGCTGCCGAAAGACGCTTCGGAAGATTTCGGGCAAGAACTCATCGACAATATTTTCCCCGAATTGCTCGGAAAATCGCACAGCGACGTGATCGAAGGCGCCAAAGAAACCACCCTCGGTGGTGAACTGACGGAGAAGTATAGTTACCTGCGGGAGTACGTCGAATCCATATAGTAGTGGCTCTCCACAAAGTCCACTATCATGCATGCTGTCATGCCCGTGACTTGATCTAAGGACTTGATCTGCGATCTGCCCATGCCTTTGGCTTGTTCCAAGGACTTGCTGTTAAAACCCTGTCAAAGGTCGGGCAGTTTTTTTTAGAACTGCGTGCGCCTATGCATTCTTTCATGCCTTTGGCTTGATCTAAAGACTTGGTCTTATGAGTTGCTTATCGAACTTTATGATTCCGCCACTTGACTTTATGGACAGCCACTATTTTTCTCCCTTTATCGCAGTAATAGCCGCTTCCGGATCTTCGGCTGCAAATACGGCATTGCCCGCTACAAGCACATCTGCCCCGCTCTCATAGAGCCGCGCCGCATTTGAGGCATTTACCCCGCCGTCTATCTCAATCACGGCCTTCGATTTTTTTTCGGTGATGAGTGTTTTCAAACGAGCGACCTTGTCGTATGTATTTTCGATAAATTTTTGACCACCGTAGCCGGGATTAACCGACATAATGAGGACGAGGTCGAGGTCGGCGATGATATCCTCAAGTGCAGAAACAGGGGTGTGGGGATTGAGCGAAACACCTGCCTTCACACCTTCTGCCTGAATGGCCTGCACTGTGCGGTGCAAGTGGGTACAGGCCTCGTAATGCACGGTGATAACGTGGGCGCCGGCTTTCGCAAATTGGGAAACATAGCGGTCGGGATCGACAATCATCAGGTGAACGTCGAGGGGCTTGGTAGCGCGTTTGTACACGGCGTCCATCACTGGAAAGCCAAAGGAAATATTTGGAACAAAAACCCCGTCCATCACATCGATGTGAAACCAGTCGGCATCAGAGCGGTTGATCATGTCAATTTCTTCACCCAGTCGGGCAAAATCAGCGGCGAGAATGGAGGGAGCAATAAGACGGGACATTTCTTTTTTTTGCAAAGAAACAAAAAAGGGGAACCACAACGGCTCCCCCTCTTTTTTCTGTTTCAAAGGTCGTATTATCCAAGATAAGACTTTAACATCTCACCGCGCGAATTGTGCTTAAGCCTTCTTAACGCTTTTTCTTTTATTTGTCTCACACGTTCGCGTGTGAGGTCAAACCGCTCGCCGATCTCTTCGAGTGTGAGCGAATGATCGCCCGTAAGTCCGAAATAAAGCTTGATCACATCAGCTTCACGAATGGTCAGGGCGTGCAATGACCTTTCAATTTCCTGATGAAGCGATAACCGCATCAATTCATCTTCAGGTGATGAGCCATCGTTGTCCAAATATACTTCGTACATGCTTCCGCTGGAGCTATCATCTTCGGTAAGCGGCGCATCCATGGATACATGCCTCCCCGAATTTGAGATGGATTGCTTCACCTCTTCCAAAGTGAGCTCCAAGGCTTCAGCCAATTCTGCGGGCGTAGGAGGACGCTCGTACTGCTGCTCAAGACGGGCGAATTCCTTGTTGATTTTATTGATCGATCCGATCTTGTTCAGTGGCAGCCTGACAATCCGTGCCTGTTCGGCGAGGGCCTGCAGGATGGATTGCCTGATCCACCACACTGCGTAGGAGATAAATTTAAATCCCCGTGTTTCATCAAACCTTTGGGCAGCCTTGATCAGGCCGAGATTTCCTTCGTTGATAAGGTCAGAAAGCGTGAGCCCCTGATTCTGGTACTGCTTGGAAACGGATACGACAAATCGAAGATTGGCACTGGTGAGTCGCTCCAGGGCTTTGTGATCACCGGCGCGGATGCGTTCCGCCAGGTCCACTTCCTCTTCAGCACTCAACAGTTCAACCCTGCCGATTTCCTGAAGGTATTTGTCAAGCGAGGCCGTCTCTCTGTTTGTAACCTGCTTTGTGATTTTTAACTGTCTCATAGAAAAAACTTGATACTTTTCGTGTGGATATAAACCGCCTGATATAACGGCACCCGCAAGCTTTTAGTTACAAAAAGCATTGCGGGTGCAGTATGAAAAGCGGACCGTACCTAAGGCAAGTTCCGAGACTAATTATGTGAGCCTCCTTAGTTTTGCCAAGGAGCGCGCTCGGGTCGTTCGAGAAGTACTTTTCTCGAAAGTTTAAGTTTTCCGGTCTTCGGGTCTTTACCCGTTACCTTGAATTTTACCATTTCGCCCTCTTTGAGAACATCCTCGACTTTGTCGACTTTTCTCCATTCGAGTTCTGAAATGTGAAGCAGTCCGTCCACGCCGGGCACCACTTCTACAAACGCGCCGTAGGGCATAATGGATTTTACAACGCCTTCATATTCCTCGCCTACTTCAGCAGTGGGAGGGAATGCGATGTTCTTAATGCGCCTAACTGCAGTATCAATATCCTGCTTATTGGCCGATACGATATCAACACGTCCACCTTCAGGAATTTCTTCCACCACAATTTCTGTATTCGTTGTGGCCTGGATTTCCTGAATGATTTTTCCACCGGGCCCGATAATGGCGCCGATCATGTCTTTCGGAATGATGAAAGACTCGATGCGCGGAGCATGTGGTTTGTAATCGTCGCGTGTTTTGTCGAGGGTCTTCAGCATTTCTCCCAGGATGTGTGCACGTCCGTCACGGGCCTGGTAGAGCGCCTTCTTGAGAATCTCAAAGCTCAATCCCTTGATCTTAATATCCATCTGGCAAGCGGTGATTCCCTTGGAAGTACCAGTGATTTTGAAGTCCATATCGCCGAGGTGGTCTTCATCGCCGAGGATGTCAGAAAGTACAGCGTACTTGCCTGATTCCTGGTCGGAGATAAGTCCCATCGCAATTCCCGAAACGGGTGCGGTGATTTTTACCCCACCATCCATCAGTGCGAGTGTTCCGGCACAAACAGTGGCCATAGACGACGACCCGTTTGATTCGAGAATGTCACTTACCAAGCGAACGGTGTAAGGATTTTCGGGTGCACCGGGAATCACGTTTTTCAAAGCGCGAAGGGCCAGGTTTCCGTGACCGATTTCGCGGCGGCTTGTCCCTCTGAGCGGGTAGGCTTCACCCGTACAAAAGGGAGGAAAGTTGTAGTGAAGGAGAAATTTCTCTTTTCCCTGAAAAAGGGCTCCGTCCACGGTTTGCTCATCGAGCTTCGAACCGAGGGTCAGGGTGGTCAACGACTGGGTCTCTCCCCTGGTAAATACAGCCGAGCCATGTGTGCCGGGCAGGTAATCCACTTCACACCAGATGGGGCGAATTTCGTCGGGACGACGGCCGTCAAGGCGTACGTTTTCGGCGAGCACCAGGTCTCGAACAGCTTTCTTCTGTGCCTCGCCGTGGTATTTCTTAACGAGTGCTTTCTTCTCTGCCTGCTCTTCTTCAGAAAATTGCTCCATAAACTGAAGGCGAACTTCCTTGAAAGCCTTTCCACGCTCTTCTTTCGAAAGATTCTGCTTGGCCACGTCGTAGCAAGGCTGGTAGCTGTGGGCGTGGACCGCTTTGCGCAATTCTTCGTCGCTTTCTTCATGGTCGTACTCGCGCTTGGGCTCCGATTTGGCGACAGCCGCACCCAGCTCTGTAAGGGCTTGACATTGCACCTTGATGGCCGCGTGGCCTGCTTCAATGGCTCCGACCATGTCATCTTCGCTCACTTCGTGCATCGCACCTTCTACCATCACCACACTGTCGAGTGTTCCGGCGATCATCATGTCCATGTCGGCGCCTTCCATTTCTTCGAATGTGGGGTTCACGATGAATTTTCCGTCTACACGTGCTACACGCACTTCAGAAACGGGGCCTGCAAAAGGTATATTCGACACAGCCAATGCTGCAGAAGCTGCGAGGCAGGCCAATGCATCGGGTTGGTGAGATTTGTCGGAAGACATCAAGGCCAGCATTACCTGGATTTCGCTGTGGTAATCTTTGGGAAAGAGCGGGCGCAGGGCGCGGTCCACCAATCGCATCACCAAAATCTCGTCGGTGCTGGGGCGTGCTTCACGCTTGAAAAAACCTCCGGGAAAACGGCCTGTTGAGGCGTACTTCTCGCGGTAATCCAATGTGAGCGGAAGGAAATCGATGCCCTCTTTTGCTTCTTTGGTAGCCACCACAGTGGCCATCATCATGGTATCGCCCATGCGCACCATCACAGAGCCGTCGGCCTGCTTGGCAAGTTTGCCCGTCTCGATGGTAATCTGCTTGCCATCGCCCAGGTCGATTGTTTTTGTTACTAAGTCGTAATTCATTGTTGCTTATGTGTTGTGATTAAAAAAGTCATTCAAATACCAAGTGGTTTTTAAACAAAAAAAGGCAACGGTATTTCAACCAGTTGCCTCTCTTCAATACGTTATAAAAGCGGTGGATGCGCTTACTTGCGAATTCCAAGCTCTTTAATGATCGACCTGTAACGGTCGATTTCTGTTTTCTTCAAATAGTCAAGCAGCCTTCTGCGCTTGCCCACCAATGTTACCAAAGCGCGCTCAGTGGCATAGTCTTTCTGGTTGCGCTTGAGGTGTTCAGTGAGGTGGCTAATGCGGTGGGTAAAAAGAGCAATCTGCCCTTCAGCCGAACCGGTGTCAGCAGCGGATTTACCGTGCTTTTTAAAAATTTCTGATTTAACTTCAGGAGTTAGATACATGTCAAAATTGTTAGGAATGTTTGTGATGCGATCTAAAATCGGGTGCAAATATACGGCTATTTCTTCGAAACTTGCTCATTCTCCATAAATAAATCAATGGCCAATGCCATTTTAGCCTTGAGCTCGTGGCGGTGCGCGATGAAGTCCAGAAATCCGTGCTCCAGAACAAACTCACTTGTCTGAAAGCCTTCCGGCAAATCTTTACCAATGGTTTCCTTTACCACACGCGGTCCTGCAAATCCAATCAGGGCTCCCGGTTCTGCAATATTGAGATCACCCAACATGGCAAAACTGGCTGTAACACCTCCCGTGGTCGGGTCGGTGAGCAGCGACAAGTAGGGAAGTCCCGCACTTGCGAGCAGGGTCAGCTTGGCTGAGGTCTTGGCCATTTGCATCAGCGAAAGCCCCGCCTCCATCATTCGGGCACCGCCCGATTTTGAAACGATGATCAACGGTGCCTTTAGCTTGATGGCTTCGTCGATGGCACGGGAGATTTTCTCGCCCACCACCGAGCCCATCGAGCCGCCGATAAATCGAAAATCCATGGCGGCGACCACCACCTGTCGGCCTTCCATCTTTCCATGGGCAGTGCGGATGGCGTCCTTCAAGCCTGTTTTCTTCTGCGTGGCTTTTACGCGGTCTGCGTATTTTTTGGTGTCTTCGAATTTCAGCGGATCTGCTGAAGACATGCTCTTGTTGAATTCGACAAACTTTCCTTCATCAAAAAACAAAGTAAGATACTCTTCTCCCGATATGCGCTCGTGGTAGCCACAACTGATGCACACCCACTTGTTGTCGGAGTGTTCGTCAGTACTGACCACATTGCTACACTTCGGACATTTATACCAAAGGCCCTCAGGGGTTTCCTTCTTGTCTTTGGTGGAGGTAGTAATTCCTTCCTTAATCCTTTTAAACCAGCCCATAGGATGCAATTAAGCGACAAAGCTACAAAATCTTTCATCGCGCACACCTGATTAACCTGAGTTCGATTATTCTTCAGAATTCAGAACGCTTGATTTTAAATTATTTATGCAGAACACCGGAAAGTCGATGAATTAAATATGCGCATAAATTAGACAAGTGGGTCATCGAAATGCCGGCAGGTGCGCAGACTTGTCCATAAAATCCGATCTACCGCGTTGCATGAGCCCGCTAAAGCTTCAAAAATGCGCGTTATGCGCTTCAGCATGTTTTCAGCGGTGCTTATGAGATCGCTCGTGCCTCGCTAAGTGGTATTTCGAGATTTTATGGCCATCTGAAACCCCGAATAACAATCAAACTCAGGTTATCAAAACGGATATCCGATTCCGAGATTCAGGTTCCAACGCGACCTGTATGTCTCTAATTGTCGATTTGAGGGGCGCTCGGCATTCAGGCCTTCGATGTACGCATCGTATTTATCCTTCGGCTGAAACAGCCACCGCTCACCGTTGTCGAGCGAAGGGTACATTGGCTTCGAGCAGGATGTCGCCTATCTTGTCGAAATTGCGCTCAGGATCCCGGTAAGAACCAGGCCCGAGGGTGCGCGCCTCCCAAGCTCTGATGTCATTTGCACCGCCTCCGAAAAAGCTTTTCTCAAAAGGCATAACATTCAGGTTACTCAATGGCAACCCCACCCCGGCCGTGATGCGGTAGGCCGTGCTCATCTTCTCATTGTGCTGTCTGTAGAAACGAAAATCATGGGTTGTTTTTAAATACTGGGCAAACCTGATATCGAGAATTTCATAGTTGCCGTCTTCGTCAGCAGGAACATCAAAAAGTCGGTATGCTCCCCGCAAAAGCGATCCCGCCGATTCGAGTTCGCCGCGGTAGTAATGGGCATCTCGCTTTCTGTTTCCCGGGCGCTGCGTGTTGTAGGTATAGGCCACCCTGCTCGCCGTGATAAAGTGGTCCTGAAAGCTGTTGATCAAAAAGAGGTCGCCGATCTCGTTCAGCTGATTTTCGAACTGCTCCGACTTAAAGATTTTGATCAGACTTACCTCCAGCGGGCTCACGGTCCACTGCTTGTCATCGGTCTCCGACCAGCGGTATGAAAGGGAGCCGAAAGATCGGGTGCGCTCGTAATCGGGCCGCTGCTGATAAGACAGGTTGGCCCTGAAAGTGGTGCGCGGATTCGACCGTTTTGCGAAAAGCTCCTCACGCAAAGGCAGCAAAAACTTTGGAATGGTCAGGGCGATCTCGGGGCCAAACTCAAGCGTGTTGAACTGCACATTTCGCCCCACACTCACGAATGCATCTTCGGATTGAAAGGAACTACCTGTCAAAAGCTGCTGCGCTTCCAAACCTCCCGTCAGGTTGATTTCCAAACGCTCGGCACCGCCGAAAATATTGCGGTTTTGGTAGCTCAAAGCCCCCTGCACGCCCAAAAATCCGCCGCGGTTGGTGCCCC
The DNA here is from genome assembly GCA_020200995.1 of Flavobacteriales bacterium. GTDB lineage: Bacteria > Bacteroidota > Bacteroidia > Flavobacteriales_D > Cryomorphaceae > T3Sed10-241. The sequence goes on along the minus strand of JAIVHQ010000043.1, from coordinate 885 downwards.
TGGCCTCCATCGATACATTTTGCCGGGGAGCAGGCACCGTGGTTACGGAGCAGTCCAGGAGCTTATTTGTCTCAGTATCCTCCACGGGGGTAAACCGAATGCCGGTACTCCTCACAATCGGCAGGGCACTCAATCTTCTGTACGTCATAGTCACCCGATCAATCGAGTAGTAATCGCCCGTATTGAAAAGCACGTTCCGCGTCAACGTTCTCGGCTTTACCCGCAGCTGCCCGCGGTCTATCACGCGATAATTGCCCACCTCCAGGGTGTCCGCTTTTTCGGGAACGATATCGCGGCGCACCGGGCGATCGGTAATGGTAATGCTATTGATTCGATACTGCTTGTACGGCACCGTGAGCAACGAATCGGGATCGCCCGAATAGGGCACCTGCCGGGGCACAACACCGTACGTGAGATTAACGGCGTGCTTGCCGAGCGCACTGTCCACATCGAAGTAAATCAGCTCTTTGTTAAAATCGTAATAGCCGATGTTTCTCAGATAAGACGTCAGTGCCTCCCGCTCGTCATCAAGCGCATCGATGTTGAACCGCTTGCCGGGCATCACAGAATTTCTACCCTCGCGAACCAAATGGGTATACCGCTCGATCCGTTCATCGGGAATGTCAAAAAATATGCTGTCAATCCGATAAGGCTCGCCGGGCGTCACGATGTACTTCACATCCTTCTGCTTTCTGCGCCTCGTATCGACCGTTTCGGCCTCCACTTTTGCGTTAAACCAGCCGTGCTTGATCATCCAGGTCCGCATTTGCTCCACACTTCGGGCCGTGAGCGCGGTATCTAAAATCACGGGCGGCTCCCCCACCGTTTCGCGCCACCACGACCCCGCAGGCTTGAAGTCCCTCGGCTCTTTACCCCGTTCGGCGC
>JAIVHQ010000042.1 GCA_020200995.1 Flavobacteriales bacterium | reverse complement strand
CACCTGTGCGTATTCCATGATCCCAAATCGCAGGAAGGGCAATTCTTCGCTGTTGAATGAAGAGGCGGAAGACGATTCGGCAATTTTGTTTGCTTCTTCAAATGTTTTTTCTGCCTGGTACTCATTTCTGCTTCGAATTTCAGCAACGCCTTTGAGCAAGGTGGCGCTCAAATCTTCCGGATCGATCCGCGTGACGTACTTCGCGTGGGTCACACTTTTTCTCCAGGTACCTTCGTCGTAATAAAACCTTGCCTCCTTCATGATGTCCACCTTGAGTTCGGTTATGTACTGCTGGTAGTCAGGAACGTACTCATTTTCTTTGTCGTAGCGCGCTCCTTTATAAGCATACTTTATGGCGTCGCGAAAAGCGCGCGGATATTCTTCACGCATCGATTCGTCTTTAGAGATTTCGTAGTAGGCCATCGACATGAGGAGGTAAGGCTCCGGGTGTCTTCTGGTCTTTTTTCGATTGGTGTACTTTTCGGCTTTGTTGAGCGCTTTTTCGTACTCTTTATCGATGACCATAAAGAGGATGGGGCCGTACTTATCGGGATCTTGCGCCGAACCGGGTGTGGCTGTGAGCGCAAAAATCAAAATTGTTCCGAGCAAATAGGTAATGTGTAATTTCATGGTGTTAATTTACAATTCTTTTTTCAATGTAGTTGGAATTCATGATTCCGAGTGCTCCCATGTATTTCAGTTTAAAGTCTACAAGGTCGCCTACATTGTACTGTTTATCAGTGTATCCAAAGTCCAACACAAGCATGTCTGAACTGGCGCCAACCACTTTGATGTGTTCGTCTTTAGGGATCAAAAAGTCAGGAGCAATATCCAACAATCCGATGTCGATGATGGCGCGAAGGGAAGTTTTTCCATAGAGTGATTCGTCGATTTCCAACATTTCACCGCTGGGGTTTTCAGCCAGTTCACCAACGGGTATCATGGGTTTTTCTGTAAGTTCGATAATTTCCGCTCTCAGTTTCAGCACATCGTCGTACATTCCTTCAAAAACGGTATTCTCTTCAATATTCGCGCCAAAAAATAATGTTTCGCCGATGCGGAAATGATTCACCCCTTTTGGCAATTGGCCCCTGTAAAGCATTGTCAATACCACTGAAGTACCGCCCGTAATCCAAGGAATATCGACATCAAAATACGCCTTGATTAATTCCTTGTACAGGCTGAGTTGTATAAATTTATCCTGACTCGGCATTACACCGTGCAGGCAATTCAGGTTGGAACCGATTCCGGTCACCTTGATTCCAGGCAGGCGGAATACCTTTCGGTAAAAATCTACAAAAGCTTCGCCCATTACTCCCTCGCGAAGGTCGCCGAGTTCGATCATGATAATGACACGGTGGGTTTTGCCTTGCTTTACAGCTTCCTCCGAGAGGAGCTTGATGGTGTAAAACTCTGTATTGAAGCTTGCATCTGCATATTTTACAATATCCTCAATGCTTCGCTTGGCCGGAGGTTTGATGTACACGGTCTGCACATCAGGATTCATTTCCTTCAGCGTTTTCAGGTTGCTGATTCGGGAGTCGTGCACTTCAACAGGACCGAGACTCAGCACTTCTTTGAGGTATTTGCGGTTTCCGCAAAGCAGCTTGGTCACAATACCCCAGCGAATCTCTTTCTGTTTAAATTGCGCGTCGAGCTTGTCGAAGTTCGACTTTAATTTTGTTCTGTTTAACTCTACAAAGGCCATGGTTATTTTATAATACGCGGCAGGTTGTGGGGCAACCGCGCGAGAAGTTCATAATTCATTTGAGAGCTCATCTCACCGAACGATGCCACCGTGATGCGGTTTTCGCCCTGCGTTCCGATGAGCACTACTTCGTCGCCGTTTGCGACATTGTTGATTTCTGTGACGTCTATCGCCATCATGTTCATATTGACAGTGCCGATCACTCCCACGCGTTTTCCGTGGATGAGCACCCTCCCCTGATTGCTCAGCGACCGAGTATACCCGTATGCATAACCAACGGGTACGATGGCAATGGTCATCTCCCGATTTGCCATAAAGCTGCTTCCGTATCCGATGTATTCGCCCGATTTTACTTTTTTCACCGTCATAATCTGTGACTTCCATGTTAACACAGAAGTGATGGGATCTGTTTTCCCGTCTGTTTTGGTCAGGTGTTCAATCAGGGTTTCGAGGCTGGGCCAAAAACCGTAGAGCAATATCCCCACCCGCACCATGTCAAAGTGCGATTCAGGGTATCGCGCCACACCTGCCGAGCAGGCCACATGGCGCGTTTCAAATTCTACACCGTTGTTTTTAAAATATTTAAGGTGATTGTCGAAGCGTTTTAGCTGCCCTTTTATCCGATAGTGGTTGGCCAGGCTTTCGGCACCGGCCAAATGGGTGCAAATACCGCACCGGCGAAGGAAATCTTCAGATGCCTTGAGAACGTGGCTGAGCTCGTCCAAGTGCACTTCATCAAATCCCGTGCGGTTCATGCCCGTTTCCAATTCAATATGAATGCGGGCCGGGATTTTTAATTCTTTGGCTGCGGCCAGGGCGTGCTTGAGCTGGGTGAGGTCGTATATGAAGAACTCAAACCCTTGTTCGATGACCCAGCCAAGGTTCGAAGGGTCGATGTAGCCCATAATCATAAGCCCTGATTCGGGCCGTGCTGAGCGCTGAAATTCCGCAGCCTCTTCGACACCGTACACTGAGAAGTGATCAATGCCTGCCCTTTCGGCCATGGGGACGATTTGCTTGATGCCGTGTCCGTAAGCGTTGCCTTTGATGACTGCCGAGAGACGGGTGTCGGGCTTGAGAAGGGATCGAACGAAGTCAATATTTTCACCCAAGCGATCTTCGCTCAATTCAATATGTGATGATGTTGTCTTCGCTTCTATCACCGTGCGAAAGTTTTGTACATCTCCCCGAAGTAGGCCGAGCCTTTCTCGATCAGCTCGTCGGGAAAGTCGAAATCGGGTGCATGAAGCGCCGGCTGGTTCTCACCGCTACCGATTCCTGCTAAAAAGATAGGGTATTTTTTGGAAAAATGCGCAAAGTCCTCTGACCAGCGCAAGGCCTTATCCAGCGAAGCACATTTTATGCCCGCCGCCTGACAGGCATTTTTGGCTTCACTGCAAAAATCTGTATTGACAGTGGGAGGGAAGTATTCGTGAAATTCGACATTGCACTCTGCACCAACTTTTTCGGTGAGTCGGCGCGCTTCATTCTCGAAAGCTTTCATCATACCCTTGAGGTGTTGCTTGTCCTCGGAGCGAAGGGTCATTAGCAAGGTGGCATCAGCCGGGCTTGTGCCGAACGTTTGGCTGCCCGAATGTAGTGCAATAGGCGTGCACAGGGCAAAATGTTCACCGCTTTGATCCGGCATTTTGGCTGCAAACTGCATGAGCTTTGCCGTGGCGAAAAGTGGATTGATTGCATCCTCGGGATGGGCAGCGTGTGCAGTGCGACCTTTAATATTCACCTCGACACCGGTGCTTCCGCATGCAAATGTCTCTTTGCGATAAAAAACCTTTCCCTTCTCCCTTCCGGGAATATTGTGAAGGGCAAAGCAGGCTTTCAGTTCCGGGTAGTTGTCTTTTTTCTTCAGCACTTTCACCATTTCGCGTGCGCCTTGGCCGGTCTCTTCTGCCGATTGAAAAAAGACCATCACTGTACCAAAATCGGTTTCGGCAGCTTCGAGCCTGTCAAGAAGGTCGAGAACCATGACCATGTGTCCGTCGTGGCCACAAACGTGGCTCACACCTTCATTTTGGGATTTGTAGCTCGCATTACTTTCCTGAAAAACTGGCAAGGCGTCAAGCTCGGCCCTGAAGCCTACAGCATTTCCCTCACCGTATCGCTTGATGCCAACAACTCCGTGTATGCCCATTTTGCGGTGCACTTCCATGCCCGGAATTTTCGAAAGCAGCTCGGCAATATGGTCAGATGTTTTGACTTCTTCGCCGCTCTTCTCCGGAGCACTGTGAAGTTCTCTTCGTATTTCTGTGGTGGTTTTGCCGTAAACTGACGCCATAAATAATTTTAGTTCGGCGCTTTATAGCGCATTTCCAAATATTTATTCGTGAATCCGAGTTTCTCGTAAAGTATTTTCGCGGGATTGTCGGGCTCTACGTGGAGGGCCACATCGCCGTTTGCAAATTTCAACGCTTTTTGCATGAGCTTTTTACCGATTCCCTGACCGCGTACTGAACCATCTACGGCGATATACACCAAAATATTTTCGGGAATGTAGCCAGACATGCCTGTTTGGTTGACAATGACGGCTCCCACCGTTTTTTGATCTACTCTTCCCACGATGGCAAAGCCTCCCTTCCCTTTGTGGTTGCTGCAGGCGTATTCAAGCGCTGCGGCAATATGCTGTTCGGGATCTCCGTACTGCTCGAGGTGCTTGTGAAGAAAATCCACCACTTCTTTTTCCTGAAGAAATGTGGGGCGGTTCACGCTGTTGTAAACGACAGTTTCGAAACCATTTTCTGTGGTTGTAGTCATTAAATTAAATTTTACGGCAAGACTTCACGGGAAGCTATGCTTCCAGTTTGTTGCCTTTTTGTTGAGGTAAAAATAATTTTTTTGATCGGCTTTTATCGCCTGATTTTTATGATGCCGGGAGTGGCTTCCATCGATGCGAGCTTCTCGCTTACGGCATCCGTCTCTTCGCTGTAAGCGATGATGTAGAACTTTCCGTTTTTTCGCTGGGCGTAGTCCATGTAGGTGTTCCAACGGTCGTAGGTCTCGGGCGAAAAATCGTTGAGATTTTCTAAAGCCTCAAAAAGGTAAGTTCCAAAATCTTTTTGTGCGATAAGGTCGGGGCTAAATCCAGGGTCACTCGCTTTGTTAAATACCGCCTGTGGATCTCCGAATTCCTTAAAGGGTGCCTTGATGTCGTGATATCCTTTGAATCGAAGATAAGCTATCGCGCTGGTAATCATTCGTTTTTTTTCTTCGGAGATCTTTTGTTTCAACATCGTTAATGTGTTTATCTACAAATATACGGTTCTATTTTAACTGTGCATGATTTAAGCTGTTAAGAAAGTCAATTTTTGACAGGTCAGTTTATTGTTACTTTTTGTTCCAACTAAATTTGAAAACAGGTGGTTACACAAATTGTGAGGAGGAGCTGTTCTGTATATTTTGGATTTTTTCTCCAATCTATCTGTTCGAAGGTGGCACATTTTGCCGCATAAGGATGCCCGATGATTCAACGCCTGCAATCCCGGTAATGCTTCGGGAACAATTTCTTAATACACCCTTCAACTCCGTTACGCAGAGGCCCCGTAATTTTGTATAAACTATGCACATGAAAAAATTTAGGGTGGTCGTCATCGACGATGTTGAAGACATCTTGGACCTTATCGTTTACAACCTTTCCAAAGAAGGACTGGAAGTGGAAGCTTTCAGCGATTCCACGGAGGCACTCAGTCACATCATGAAAAATCCACCTGACATTGTGCTTAGTGACTGGATGATGCCAGGGTTGGACGGCCTCGAGGTTTGTCGCCGAATTCACAACAATGCCCTGACATGCAATGTGCCCGTGGTTATGCTCACTTGCCGTGGCAGTATTAAGGATTATCGCGAAGCGGGTGAAGCCGGTGCCAGAGATTATGTTGTAAAACCTGTGCGAATGGAGGAACTCATTCGCCGCGTAAAACTTCTTTTGCCGCATAGGGGGCGACAGCTTACCTTTGGACAATGAATCTTCGCTACTTCCTGTTCTTGATGGTCCTTGCCGCCTTTATTTGCGGCTGCACAGGCGCTGAACGAAGTGCGGATTCTCAAAATATTGATTCCCAAAACGACGTGGCAGCTGATTCACTACCATCATTCGATTTTCAGGGCCACCGCGGTTGCCGCGGTCTCCTTCCGGAAAATACCATTCCCGGCTTCATTCGCGCGCTGGATTTAGGTGTCACCACCCTTGAAATGGATGTGGTGATCACTTCCGATAGGCAAGTAATTCTCTCTCATGAGCCGTGGTTCTCTCACGAAATCTGCCGCGACCCGAATGGCGTTCCCATCGCTGAAGGAGATGAGCGCAACCATTTGATTTACGGCATGACCTATGCCGAAACACAGGCCTATGATTGCGGAGCCAGCGGGCACCCTAATTTTCCCGACCAGGCGCCGCTCAGCACCTCAAAACCCCTGCTTGCAGAGGTCATCAAAATTGCGGATGCCCATGCCGTCGAGGCAGGAAGGGCATTGCCGTTTTACAATATCGAGACCAAGTCGACTTCGCAGGGAGACGGCATCATGCACCCTGCCCCCGACGAATTTGCGCGCTTGCTGGCCGAGACGGTAAAAGAAGCAGGCGTTGAGAAAAGAACAGTGATTCAGTCCTTTGACGTTCGTACCCTGCAGTACCTGGACGAAAACTTCCCTGAGTTCAGGCTGGCCCTTTTGATTGAAAACGGTTTTGCCCCGAGCGAAAATCTCGAAAACCTCGGCTTTACTCCCGATATTTACAGTCCCGATTTTCATTTGGTCGACGAGGCACTTATCAATTTTTGCCGGGAGGAAAACATGGACCTGATCCCCTGGACGGTGAATGAGGTGCGCGACATGGAAGTGCTAATTGAGATGGGTGTAAACGGGTTGATCTCAGATTATCCCGATCGATTTTCCAAGTTGAACGCTTTTAAGAAGACTGCCACATATGGCGACAAACGGAAATAAACTTATGGTAAACAGGGAGCTGAGCTGGCTCTCATTTAATCATCGTGTGCTGCAGGAAGCGCAGGATCCCGAAGTGCCCCTGGTGGAGCGTTTGCGTTTTCTGGGCATCTTTTCTAACAACCTCGATGAGTTTTTCAGGGTGCGGGTGGCCACCATCCGTCGGCTACAGGCCTTTTCGGCAAAAAAGGCAAAGCTCATCGGTGGTCTCTCGCCCGATCAGGTGCAGGATGCCATCCAGAAAGAAGTAGTGCGTCAAAAAAACCTCTTTGGTGAAATTTATTCCGAAATCATCGACCGCCTGCGGGAGCACAATATTTTTATGGTCACAGAAACCGAACTTTCTGAGACGCAGGAAAAATTTGTGGTGGAATATTACCGCGAAAAGGTGGCCCCTTTTCTGGTGCCTATCATGCTCAAAAGTGTGCCTGAGTTTCCCTACCTCCGCGACAAGTCTATCTATCTCGCGGTGAAGCTTTCGATCACCAATCCCGATGTCACCAAGCAGTACGCATTGGTTGAGGTTCCATCGGGGCTTACTGACCGCTTCGTGGTATTGCCCGGCGAGGGCGACAAGAAGTTTATCATGTTTCTCGACGACGTGATTCGCTTCAATATGGATAAGATTTTCGGCCTTTTCGAATACGACAAGCTCGAGGCATACACGATTAAGATTACCCGCGACGCTGAAATCGACATCGATGATGATGTGTCCAAAGGCTTCTACGAGAAGATGAAAAAGGGGATTAAGCAGCGCAAAAAGGGACAACCGGTTCGTTTCCTTTACGGCGTTACCTGATGGACAAGCTGGAGCTCGACGACGACGACAATGTGATCGCAGGGGGACGCTACCACAACTCCAAAGATTTTATGAAGTTTCCAAATGTGGGAAGCCCCGCCCTTGAGTGGCCGCCGCTCGTGCGATTGGAACATCCGGCTTTTGCCAAAGGCGGTAGTATCCTTTCGGCCATCGACGAAGGTGATATTTTGCTCCACTATCCTTACCACCATTTTCGCGCATTTGTGAATTACCTCCGCGAGGCGGCCATTCACCCTGAAGTCAAAGAAATTCGAATTTCCATTTATCGATTGTCAGGCAATTCGCGCGTGATCAACGCCCTGATCAGCGCGGCCAAAAATGGTAAAAGCGTGACGGTGATGATCGAGCTTCGCGCCCGATTTGATGAAGAGGCAAACCTCGAATGGAGCAGAAAGCTTCAGGATGCGGGCATTAAGGTCATTTTCGGAATTCCCGACATGAAGGTGCATTGTAAGTTGGTACTCGTAACCCGCGTGCGCAAAGGTCAGATGAAGCATTACGGGGTCATAGCCACAGGAAACTTCAATGAAGGCACGGCCAAAGTGTACAGTGACCTGGCGCTTTTTACGGCGCACGAAGAAATTTGCGCCGAGATCTACAAAGTATTCCTGTTTCTCGAAAAACCTTACCGCCTCTTCAGATTCAAACACCTCGTGGTGGCGCCGGCCTACATGCGCAATCAATTCGTTAAAAAGATCAACCGTGAAATACGGCTGGCCAAAGAGGGCAAGGAGGCCCATATTTTCCTGAAGCTAAACAGCCTCGTTGATGAGGTGATGATCCGTAAACTTTACCGCGCAGCCAAAGCCGGGGTGAAAATCAGGATCATGGTTCGCGGCATTTGTTCCTTGGTACCCAATGTACCAGGCGAGAGCGAAAACATCGAAGTGCGCAGCATCGTCGATCGTTTTCTGGAACATTCGCGGGTCATTATTTTCGGAAACGACGGGCAGGAAGAGTGCTACATCTCATCGGCCGATTGGATGACCCGAAATCTGGATTACCGCGTCGAAGTGGGCTGCATCATTCACGATGAAAAAGTGAAAAAAGAGCTCATGGATTTTATGGAGCTACAGTGGAGCGACAATGTGAAAGCCCGTTTGATAGATGCTGACCAGACCAATCAATATGTGGGGGCTGTGACCGGCGAAGCACAGGTCCGCGCCCAGTTCGATCTCTACCACCACATTACGAATTCGCAAGAGGCCACACCGGCATAAATCACTTCACGCCCCTCGCTTTCTCAATCTCTACGGCGCGGCTCATGCCCACCTTTTTTCCGTTGTGGTAAGGTACAATGAAGGCATTGGCAATGGCGTTTTTTCGAACAAATTCAAGCCCCGCACCTGCTTCCACATATGAGTAGAAAAGTCCGGCGTAAAATCTCGTCAGCCCTTCTTTTACTGTCTCTCCCGAAATGGGAAACAGCCCGTGAAAATTATTGATATCCACATCGGAAGGGTAGTAGCCCAGCTGGGTTTTGTACACGAGGCCATCGGGCAGGTCGAACTGAGAAAGGTGCTCAGGTGATTCGGCATTCTCAAGGTCCTTCAGGTATTTTTGATTCAGCAGGAACCTGATTTCGCGAATGCGGTGAGAGGCATCCTCCAGGTATGACGCACTTGATGTAATTTGTTGGTTGAGCTCATCGAGCCATTCGCGGAGTTTTGCCCGGGTTTTTTGGTCTTTCGTTTTATTCACCTCTGCTTTGATGTCACCTGCGAGGCCCTCAAGCAAGAACAAATCTGTCTCGTATCCATTTGCCAAATGCTGAAAGGTAGTCTCATCAGCCTCGAGCCTCAGCACTTCATCGTCAAAAGGCAACACGTCATAAGTTTCTACAGCTGTAGCTTCACTGTCATCTTCCGGCTTCAATAGCAGAGATGCACTGAAGTATTCCATCACGGCCGTGCTGAGCAGGTTGGCCGCTTCCCTTCCAAAAAAGTGATGCGACTTAATGTCGGTCATCGGATACACTTCGCGCAGCACTGTATCGGCGGCGGTGGTTTTTTCTTTTCCGGAAAGGAGGTAATCCACAGCCCCTGTGTTAGCAGCAGGGGCATAAACAAGCGATGTGTCGCACAACATTAAAGAGCGCTTGACGAAAAACAGCGCCGTATCGGCAAAAATTCGCGAGCTGTCCACGGCATTCACATAAGTGGTAAACCGCGAATAGTAGTACCCCTCTTCGGCATACCTCGCTGCAGCTATTGCCGCGTTTCTAGCCTGAGCATTAGGAAAGTAATCGCGCTCGATCACATCCTGCGCATCACTGATACACACGGCCGAAAAAACTAAGAATATGGTGATTGCAACCCTCATACACATTGGCTCAGGCAATTTTACTTCATATTTGATCAATCCTGCCGCCATGGTTCGGCAGGTTATCAACAGCATCTATGTTAGAAGTCGGGCAAATTATACTTTCCAGAACCGAAATAAAAGCACATTTTTGAAGTTGTGAAAATCTATCTCAATATTTCTGCAGCCTTGGTAGCACTTTCCATGTTGTTTGGGAGCAGCCTTTCGGCAAATACGTCGGGCGCCAAGGCCGATCCAAAAGGCGATGAGTGGGTGACTGCCTTTCGGCAAAAAGAGCGATCTATGTCTTCGACCATCTACAACAAAGACAAAGAGCCGATGAAGTTTTTCAACGGGTTTTCGTTTGGAGCGAGCGCTGGCGCTGGATGGTTTCAGGGAGATCTGGCTGATTACGATCATTTTGCACCCGTCGATAATTTCTCCACCTATTATCGTTTTGCCTGGCGCGTATATGCCGAGCGCGAGATAAAATGGGGCCTCAAGGCAAAAATCCAATTTGAGCAGGGAACCCTTGGTGGCGGTCGAGTGGTCGGGGAGCAAAGCCCGAAAGTAAATTTTGAATCCGAATACAGTACCCTGTCACTTCTGGCTGTCGCCGATATTTGGGGCGAACTCTTTCGCAAGAACAAAGAAGAGCCTTCAAAGATATACCTCAATGCCGAAGTAGGAGTCGGAGTTACCTTCTTTCGTGCCTACACCACCTGGACCGGAGAAGATGAGCGGGTGCGCGATTTTATAGGCTTTGACGTCACCGACATAAACCCGCCCACCCAGCGCTATACCCTCTTGGGTCGTACATCGCCGGCCGTGGCGCTCAATGTCCCGGTAGGTTTCACTTTCGGGTACCGCCTCAATTACAAGACGGACGTCACTTTGAATTACACCCTGAACAATGTATTCAGCGACGAGCTCGATGCATGGAGCCGCGACTGGTCTGCCCAAAGCGACAAATACTCATACGTGGGTATCGGATTGCGCTACAATTTCAACCGCGAGCCCGAAGATTACCCCAAGAAGAAGAAAAAGAAGAAGGCCGATAAGCAAGACGGAGAGAAAGACCGCAAGTGGAAACTTTTTGGCTCCTCCAAAGAAGACGTGAAGCCGAACGATGTGAAACTCGACGGCCCCATCGAATCCAGAAAGGGCAACAAAGTAGACCCGGCCCAAGAGGACAGCAGTCTCGATGAAGTGCGGAGGAAAATGTTTGAGCTCCAGCTACAGCTCTTCGAAATGCAATACCTTCTGGGTGGCGGAAAATCAAACGAGCAGTAGGCCAATCATTATTCAGCCACTGCCTCCTCACCATCCAATTCTAAACCCCGCTTCCAGCGATACTATATTTCCGGAAAGGTAGTTGGGCACATACGCCTGCTCACCTTGCGAATTTTGCCAGGTGCCGTTGATGAAAATCAGGAGTCCGTTCAGTGCTTCCCACTCCGCCGTGAGGCGCACCCCCGTTTGCTCCCAGGCAGTTTCGGCCATGAAGTCCAGCCCCGTCACATTGGCATTGCCCGCGATAATTTCGTATTCGTGCTCGGGCCCTTTGCGTGCGTGCCAAGCCGCAGCGACGATGCGCAACAAGCGCCAAGGCCGTATGGTGGCGGCGAGGTAGATTTCATCACTGTTTTCGCCGAGGTAGTGCCCGAGGTTGTAATTGTTGGTTTCAAAAGTGGTGCTCTGCACTTGATGGCGGTATGTCCACGGCATCGTCTTCGTGTACTCGCCCGTGAGGTGCACATTGGGGATGACGTTGAACCAGGTGGCCCCGGCCTTCCAGCTGAAGAGGTTGGTGTGGTTTTCCGCATCCCACATATTCCCGATGCTCACCTCATCGATGAAGAGGGAGGTATAGAAATGAACCTTGCGCAGGCTTCTCACACTCACGTCCACAAACATTTGCGCATTCTGTCCCAGCTCGTTGCTTCCCGTCCCCGAATAGGTGTGGTCGATCGATTTGAAAAACATGAACGGAATAAAGTAGGCCGGCTGAAAACCGTCGTCGCTGTAGATCACTGAATTTCCCGCTGTGAAGTCGACGTTCCATTTGGTCTTCACGGTGAGAAAA
>JAIVHQ010000041.1 GCA_020200995.1 Flavobacteriales bacterium | reverse complement strand
CTCCGCCTATCACTCCTATTCGCTTTTCAACTGCCATTCGGCTACTTTTAAATTGCGGCTAAAGATAGAAATGTTCTTAGATTCGGTGCCTGAATCCAAATCTATGCACAGAATTCTCAAGGCCGGCTTTTCGGCTTTTTCTATCTCATTGATCGCTCTGCTGATGGGCTGCGGAGGCAACACTGAAGACCGCCGCATCGGCGATGCCAACATGTTTGAAGACCCCGAACTGGTGCGCATGTACACCGCCGCCGATCGGCGGGATGCCGAGGCGCTCCTGCCCGGCGCCACCCACAATACGGCCGCTTACCGCCGCGCATTTGCCCGCCTTGTGGGCTCCATGCCCGATTCTCTGCTCTTCGGCGCACTCGTCCCGCTGCTCTCTGATCCCATTCCTTACGTGCGGCTCGACGCGGCTTGGGCCATCGGGCAGTACCGCGACACCATTGCCCTCGAGGCCCTCGAAAAGACCATGCGCAAAGCCACCATCCCCGAGGTGAAGGCCGAGCTTCTCGAAGCCATCGGCAAATGCGCCCACCCCCGTGCCATGGCTTTTCTGATCAGGCACGAGCCCAATACCGCCGCCGAAGAGGCCGGAAAGCTTCGAGGCATTTACTTTGCCGCACGTCGCGGATTGCTCACTGACGACCACCTGCGCACCGTCGTGGCCCACGTGAATGCCACGGAAACGGAAACCCGCATCGCAGCTGCTCTGATTTTGGCGGAAGCCGGCGTATTCAACCTCGAACCTTATGCCGAAACCATACGCCGCGCCGCTCGCGAAGATGAGTCGCGCCATGTGCGTGCAGCGGCAGTGACTGCCTTGACCTTCACCTCCACAGGCGATAAGTTCCTCGTCGATATTGCGGCCAACGACCGCGATCCCGCCGTGAGTGCCGCTGCAGTCAATGCCTTCAAAAATGTGAACATCGAGCCCGCTCGCTCCTTCGTGTTGGATGCCCTCGAAGACGGCCGCACCTGGGTGGCCATGGCCGCGGCGGGCAGGCTCGGCGGGCTCACCGATACGTCGGCTGTACCTTCTATGCGCGGCATTGCCCTCAGCAGTGAGGTGCCCGAGGTGAGTGCGGCAGCCGTCGCTTATACATTGCGCCTTTCGGCAAATATGGAAGCCGGTTGGCAGCTGTGGAGCGAGGTGTGGAACTCACGGCCTTCGGAAGCATCGCACCCCGCCATGCTCCGGGTGCTCGGCTTTATTCCGGGGGCGCGCGACACCCTGCTGCGCCACGTCCACTTGTCCGGCCCCGCATCAGCGGCCGCCGCCGAAGCCCTGTGCACCGGGGCAGAACGGTTTGCTAAATGGCCTGAAAGCATGCGAGGAGCCGCGCTTCGCGAGTTTGCCGGAGGCGGCGCAGGCCCGGTGACCGTCTTTGCGGAAGCCGCCCGCCGCCCCCGTTTCAAATCTTTGTTCGAGGCCGATACTGCAGCTTTGCGCCAAGCCGCCCTTCGTTTTCCCGAACCCGGCCAAACCGAAACCCGCAATGCCTTGCTCGCCGCTTGCAGCGAACTGAAAGGTGAAGCATTTTCACCGTTCCGTCCCGTTTTCAACCATCCGATAGATTGGGAGGCGGTTGCCAAAATTGACCGAAAAACCCGCGCCCGCATTTATACGGAAGGCCGAAGTATTGAGCTTTTGTTGCTGATCGAGGACGCCCCGGGCTCTGTTTCTTCTTTCATCACTTTGGCGGATTCCGGATTTTACGACGGTCTCAATTTTCACCGGGTGGTGCCCGGCTTTGTCACCCAGGGCGGGTGTCCTGTCGGCGACGGGTTTCACAGCGTCGATTACAGCCTTCGTTCCGAATTTTCTTCGCTTCAATTCGGCAGAGGGGTGGTGGGCCTGGCCTCTGCGGGACCTGACACCGAAGGCAGCCAGTTTTTCATCGCCCACGGAGTTACCCCAAGGCTCGACGGCCGCTACACCGTGATCGGCGCCATCACAGAGGGATTTGACGCCATCACCGACCTTTCCACCGGCGCCACGATCGATTCCATAAGGGTGGTTAGGCCCTGAAAGCCGCGCTGAGTGCTTCCCCCCGTTTGACATTCCCGCTGAAATGCCCTAAATTCGTAACCCTTTCAAAAAAAAACACGTTCTATGCAAGCTATCTTGAAACGAAACAGAGTTATGGGAATTGAGGACTTGAGCCGATTGACCGCGGGAGAACTGCGCAAAGTCAAAAACGTGAACTACTTCCTCTTCCACGCTTTGTCGGTAGGCAACCTCGTGATTTTTTACCACAGCCTCTACACCGAAAACTGGATACTGCTGTTCCTTACTTTTGGCTTTTTCATCGCCGGCCTTGCCGTATATGACAATTACCGCGCTTCACAGCGCTGCCTCGAAGAGGCCGAGGAGCGCGAAGGTTGCAATGGCTGAGCGTTTTCCGCTCAAAATTTCTTGTATCGTTCTTCTTATTTGATATGCCGCAGCTTTGTGTTGCGGTTTTTTTTTGATTGAGAATGATGCTGCGGAAGGTCGATTAAGGAAAATGTTTGTGATGAACCGCAAGGCTCCGCTGCACTTGCAATGCTGCGGAAGATCTATCCAAGAAACCTTCCCGTAATCGAATTTTGAAAAATAGTTCCGCACCATTGCGGATCGAAGACTGAGCCGCAGACATGATAGCGGACTTTATGGACCGTCACTTGTTAATGCGCTCATCAAGTGTGTATTTAGCCATTATTTCTTACATTGATCTTTGAATACTAAATAATCAAACTAATGAAGAAGTTTCTCTTAAGCTGTATGGTTCTGCTCTCGATTGGCTTTACTGCCTCATATGCGCAAGAATCGGGACAAGTATTTACGATGGTTGATGAGATGCCCGTGTATCCCGGCTGCGATTCGCTTAAAAGTTATGACGAAATGTCGAGCTGCACGCTTAGGATGATCTCTAAATTCATCAGTCAGGAAATAAGATACCCCGAAGAAGCAAAGAAAAAAAAGGCCGAAGGCACTGTTTATGTTGAATATATAATCGAAGAGTCGGGAGAAGTGACCAATGTTCAGCTGATGGGTGGCATGGGCCGCAATGTGGATGAATCACTGAATCACGAAGCGGTAAGGGTCGTTTCGAGTTTGCCGCAAATGAAGCCAGGCAGGAAAAATGGTAAGGCTGTTCGGGTGAAGCAAACACTACCGATTAGGTTCAGAATCAATTCGGAAGACGATAAAGATTGACCTGTTCCTTGAGCGATTAAGAATTAACTTTTTCGCGTGATAAGGGCCGCTTTTTTTTGCTAGGAAGGAATGATCTTGCTGCTGTCAGGGCTTTTTCGACTCTCTCAGACATTGACACAGATGATAAGGAGCAGCCTCGCCGTGTAAGATTTATGCGGGTTATGAGCAATGGTTTAGAGGAATTTCGCTTTGAGAAAAATTTTCTGAAGTGGAAATGACGCGAGCGACACATACCAAAGCTCTGCTGCATCATGCCTCTGGTCGTGCCTCCTGCTTGATCTCCGATTTGCAATGCTGTGTAAGGTCAATTCAAGAAACTTTCTTGAAATCGATTTTAGAAAATAGTTCCGCAGCATTACAAATCGAAGATCAAGCGGGAGGCATGATGCAGCGGAGCATCCCTCTTTTATGTGATTCGATATTCAAGAAGCAGCCGCTTAATAGACGAATTACTTCCCAGGAAATTATGTTTTTATGAACCGTAGGGTTCTGCTGCATCATGACTGCCGTCATGCCTCCGGCTTGATCTAAGGACTTGATCTGCAATTTGCAATGCTGCCGAAAGTCAATCCAAGAAACCTTCCTGAAGTCGAATTTTAGAAAATAGTTCCGCAGCATTACAAATCGAAGATCAAGCGGGAGGCATGATGCAGCGGAGCATCAACGTTGAGATTGACTAACGATGCAAAGAATAACAGTTTCCAGCCGTCAAGCCATCCAAGCCTCCACCTCATCAAGCTGAAGCGTGGGCACGTCGAGTTTGTTCTTTTTGCGGAAGCCGTTGAGCTTTTGGTGCACGGCGGTCGGTTTTTCCTTGCGGAGGTTTTCCACGTTGTTGAAGCCGGCGGCGATCACGTGCTCGGCCCAGGCCTCGGGCACTCCGATGGCCACAAAGTCGGCGGGGCCGGCCATCACGGCTTTTTTCTCGGGGCGCATCTGCGGGAAGAAAAGCACTTCCTGTATGCTCGCATTGCCCGTGATCAGCATCACCAATCGGTCGATGCCGATGCCGAGTCCCGAGGTGGGCGGCATGCCGTACTCCAGGGCGCGCAGGAAGTCGTGGTCGATAAACATGGCTTCGTCGTCCCCTTTTTGCGAAAGCTTGAGCTGCTCCTCAAAGCGCTCCCGCTGATCGATGGGGTCGTTGAGCTCGGTGTAGGCGTTCGCGATTTCCTTCCCGTTGATGATGAGCTCAAAGCGCTCGGTGAGCTCGGGATTGTCGCGGTGCTTCTTGCAAAGCGGCGACATCTCGATGGGGTAGTCGGTGATGAAAGTCGGCTGAATCAGGTTGCCCTCGCACTTCTCACCGAATATTTCGTCGATGAGTTTTCCCTTGCCCATGGAGGGGTCGGTCTCGATGCCGAGGTCTTTGCAGGCGTTGCGCAGTGCGGCTTCGTCCATGCCGGTGATGTCCACGCCGGTGTACTCTTTAATGGCGTCGGTCATGGTGAGGCGGCGGTAGGGCGCCTTCATGGAAATGGTGTTGTCGCCGATCCTCACTTCTGGCTTGTCGTTGACCGCTGTCACCACCCGCTCGAGCATGTTTTCGGTAAACTCCATCATCCACTTGTAGTCCTTGTAGGCCACGTAGATTTCCATGATGGTAAACTCGGGATTGTGCGTGCGGTCCATGCCTTCGTTGCGGAAGTTGCGCGCAAATTCGTACACCCCGTCAAATCCGCCCACGATGAGTCGCTTGAGGTATAGCTCGTTGGCGATGCGCAGGTAGAGCGGCATATTGAGTGCGTTGTGGTGGGTCTCGAAAGGCCGCGCCGTGGCGCCGCCCGGGATGGGCTGCAGGATGGGCGTTTCCACCTCGAGGTAGCCGGCCTCGTTGAAGAAGCGGCGCATGGTGTCGATCACCTTGGTTCTTTTCACGAAAGTGTCTCGCACTTCGCGGTTGATCACCAAATCCACATAGCGCTGTCGGTAGCGCTGCTCGGGGTCAGTAAAGGCGTCGTAGGTCTTGCCCTCCTCGTCGGTTTTGGGAAAGGGCAGGGGCTTGATTGATTTCCCGAGCAGGGTGAATTCTTCCACATGAATGCTGATCTCGCCCACTTGTGTTTTGAAAACAAAGCCCTTTACGGAAATGAAATCTCCGCGGTCGATCATCTTTTTGAAGAAGTCGTTGTACTTCCACTTATCGTCGCCCGGGCAGATTTCATCGCGGTTGAAGTAGAGCTGAATGCGGCCCGTATGGTCGTGGAGCTCGGCAAATGAGGCCTTGCCCATGATGCGCTTGCCCATGAGGCGGCCTGCCACGGCGACCGAGAGGCGCTCCTCGCTGCTGTCGTCAAATCCCGCTGTGATGCCCGCCGCCGTGTGGGTCACTTCCACCGCTTCGGGTGGATACGGATCGATGCCGGCCTCGCGGATTTGGTTCAGCGTGTTTCTTCTCAGTTGCTCTTGTTCGCTCAGGTGTTCTGCGCTCATGCCATTAAAATTTTTGCAAAGATAGCCATTTGCACTTGTCTGCACAGGCCGCAAAGTGGTATCTTCGCGCACCTCCGAGGGTTAAATCCAAATCAATGAATAAAGAGCAAGCCATAGAAGAAATGGGACGCCTGATCAAGGCCTTTCCGCAAAACATGCGCGACGCTGTGAAGATCGGGCAGAAGGCCGCCGCAGGGTTTCGCACCGCTCCGGTTTCAAACGTTTTGATCTCAGGGCTCGGCGGCTCCGGCATCGGAGGAAGAATCATATCGCAACTGGTCTATGATTCCTGCAAAGTGCCGATCCGGGTGATCAGCGATTACAGCATCCCCGCCTTTGTGGGGCCCGACACCCTCTTCATCGCAAGCAGCTACAGCGGCAATACCGAGGAAACCCTCAGCACCCTCAAGGAGGCCATGGCCCGCGAGGCACAGATATCCTGCATCACTTCGGGCGGTGAGCTCAAGGCCATCGCCGAGCTGAAGGGCTACAATATGATTGAAATTCCCGGAGGTCAGCCGCCGCGCACCAGCTTCGGGTACAATGCCATGCAGCTGCTTTTTATTCTTGAGGCTTACGGGCTGATCGAGGGTGGGTTTGTCCGCGAACTCAACGCCGCCGCCGATTTGCTCGACGAGGAAGCAGGCATGATTCACAGCCAGGCGGCCGCCATCATGGCAAAAATCAAGGGCACCACACCCGTGATTTATGCCGATACTTGGTTTGAAGGCGTGGCCATGCGCTTGCGTCAGCAGATCAATGAAAACGCGAAAATGCTCTGTTGGCACCACGCCTTTCCGGAAATGAACCACAACGAGCTCGTCGGCTGGGCGGAAGAGCACAAAGACCTTTCGGTGATCCTAATGCGAACCTCCGAAGAACACCCTTCTACAGCGAAGCGGATGGAGCTCAGCAAGGAAATTATGGGGAGGTACACCGACAAAATCGTCGAACTGCAGGCCCTTGGCGAGTCCCGCATCGAACGCGCCTACTACCTCATTCACCTCGGCGATTGGCTCTCGTTCTACATGGCGGTAGACCGCGATGTAGACCCCATCGAGATAGAAGTCATCGATTATTTCAAAGCCGAACTCGCCAAAGGTTGATCACGCAAACCCCCAAGGAAGTTGCCTTCAGAGACCTCGGGCGCATGCGCTACAAGGAGGCCTGGGACCTGCAGGAAACCGTTTTTGCGGAAGCAGTGGCCGACAAAATTGCGCTGAGAAAAGCCGAAGACACTTCCCGCGTTACCCGAAGCACCCTCTTTTTTGTAGAGCATCCGCCCGTGTACACTTTGGGTAAAAGCGGCGACTTCGCCAACCTCCTCCTCGATGAGCGCGGACTCGCCGAGCGCGAGATCGACTTTTTCAAAATCAACCGCGGAGGCGACATCACCTTTCACGGCCCGGGCCAATTGGTGGGCTATCCCATCCTCGACCTCGACCAGTTTTTCACCGACATCCACCGCTACCTGCGCTTTTTGGAAGAGGCTGTGATCCTTACCCTCGCCGAATACGGAATCACCGGCGGGCGAATCGACGGCCTCACAGGCGTTTGGCTCGACGGGGAGATTCCTGAAAAAGCCCGAAAAATCTGCGCCCTCGGCGTAAAATGCAGCCGCTGGGTCACCATGCATGGATTCGCCTTCAATGTGAACACAGACAGGGCTTATTTCGACAACATCATTCCCTGTGGCATCGACGACAAGGCGGTTACCACCATGGCAATGGACGCCCCTACTGCGCAACGCCATCGCACGGTGTAGGCGCGCGCGCGAGGCCCGCCCCTACACTTTCGCCTTCACCAAAAGCTCTGCGATCTGTACGGCGTTGGTCGCCGCTCCTTTGCGGAGGTTGTCGGCCACAATCCACATGTTGAGGCTGTTGGGCCAGGAGTCGTCGCGGCGGATGCGGCCCACGAATACATCGTCCTTGCCTTGGGCGTAGCGCGGCATGGGGTAGGTTTTCATCTCGGGATTGTCTTGCACGCTCACCCCGGGCGTTTCATGGAGGAGTTTGCGCAGCTCGCCCATCTCAAAGTCGCGGTCGAGGGTGAGGTTGACCGATTCGGAATGTCCGCCCGTGACCGGTACGCGCACTGCGGTGGCCGTGACGCGCACGGCGTTGTCGCCGAGAATTTTTTTCGTTTCGCGGGTCAGCTTCAATTCTTCCTTGGTGTAGTCGCCGTCTTCGAACACATCGCAATGCGGGATGCAGTTTTGATCGATGGGGTAAGGGTATACCATTTCGCCCTTCTCTCCGCGGCGCTCTCGTTCCATTTGCTGCACGGCTGCAACGCCCGTCCCCGTCACCGATTGGTAGGTGCTCACCACGGCGCGCCTCACGCCGTATGCTTTGTGCAAGGGCGCCAATACCATCACCAGCTGAATGGTGGAGCAGTTGGGGTTGGCGATGATCATGTCCTCATCGGTCAAGAGGTGGCCGTTGATCTCGGGCACCACCAGCTTGTGCTCGGGCGACATGCGCCAGGCCGAGCTGTTGTCGATGACGCGGGTGCCCGCCGCGGCAAATTTCGGCGCCCACTCTTTGCTCGTATCGCCACCTGCCGAGAAGAGCGCAATATCGCACTTGGCGGCCACTGCTTCTTCCATGGAGTGTATGCGGTAAGTGCTTCCGCAAATTTCGCGGTCCTGACCGGCCGATCGCGCCGAGGCCACCGCGATGATTTCAGTTGCGGGAAAATTTCTTTCTTTGAGTACTTCAAACATTACCCGGCCCACCATGCCGGTGGCGCCCACTACTGCAATTCGCATTTATCTTAAGATTAGGTTAACGAGAAACAATGTTCAAAAGTACTACATTTAGGCCCGCTCGAAATCGCATGAATAAGAAGTTATCGTTTTTTCTCGCTATCGCAGCTGTTCTGATCGCTGCCCCTGCTTTCACACAGGTCGAAGACGACTTTTCGGATGGTGATTTTACCCAAAACCCGCAGTGGAGCAATAGCGCTTTGTTCGTGGTAGCACCTTATACTCTCGACGAAAGCAACCTCATGCTGCGTAGCAACAGCCCGGGGGCGTCAAATTATTATATCAGTACGCCCAGTTCCATCGTTGCTGAAACTTCCTGGGAATTTTTCTTCAATGCGCGATTTTCACTCAGCGGCGCCAATTATGTAGACGCCTACCTCGTGGCCGACAATGCCGATCTCACTGCGGTTCAAAACGGCTATTTCGTCCGCATCGGTCGCACCCAAAACGATATTTCTTTCTGGAAAAAACAAGCCGGAACCGATGTATTGCTGGTCGAAGGCCCCGCAGGGCAGGTGGGCAGCGGTTCCACGACCAGGACGGTCTTTGGTCCGTTTTTGCCGATGTAGGGCTGACGGGAAGCTTTCAGGCCCTCGGTTTTCCCGCCGATGCGGAATTTGACAACACCGTGGCTTTCGGTTTCATAATAACCCAGTCGGGTGCGGCGGGGCCTGTGAACAACCACTGGTTTGACGATATTCTCGTGGCGCCCATTCCTCCCGACGAAACTCCGCCCTCGGTGCTCAACGCTTCGACTTCTTCATCCACAGAAGTGGTTCTCACCTTTGATGAGCCGCTAGATCAGGCCACGGCCGAGGAGGTGAGCAATTATTCCGTCGACGGAGGAATCGGAAACCCGACCTCTGCCACGTTCAACACCGAAACCCTGACCGAGGTGACCCTCACCCTCGCGACACCGCTTGATGAGGGCCAATTTTACAACCTGACCGTATCGGGAGTGGAAGACCCTTCCGGAAATGCCATGCCCGGACAGGATGTCGAAATCATCTTCTTTAACGTTTCGGCCCCCGCTTTTCGCGAAATCGTGTTTAACGAGCTCATGGCAGATGAAACCCCACAGGTCGGGCTGCCAGATGTGGAGTTTATTGAATTGTACAACACCACCGCCGATAAGTTCTTTGACCTGAGTGGATACACTTACGTTAATGGAAGCGACACCCGCACGCTCGGTTCGGCGGTGCTTTTTCCGGAGAGCTATGTGATACTCTGCCGCAGCAGCGATGTAGACGCCATTGCGACTTATGGAGATGTGCTGGGCCTGGAGTCCTGGCCCCTCTTGACCAACGGCTCAGACAGCCTTGCTCTTTTAAATACAGAAGGCGCACTTGTAGACGTGGTGGCCTACACCGACGCCTGGTACCAAGATCCCGACAAGAGTGGTGGCGGCTGGACCCTGGAGCAGATCAATCCTCTAACGCCATGCAGTGGAATCAACAACTGGCGCGCATCTGAAGATTTCAGCGGAGGCACTCCGGGCGCCGAGAACAGCATTTTTGACGACACACCTGATACAGACCCGCCCGTGGTCACCGGTGTTGAAAATCCCGCTTCCGACGTAATTCGAATCCTTTTCAGTGAACCCATTAGCGAGGCCTCTCTCGTGGCGGGCGCGTACAGTTTCGATCAGGGCATCAATGTAACCGAAGTGGTGCCCCGCTTTGATTTGACGGCTGTGGATTTGTCCATCGATCCTCAATTGGAAACGGGAATCCTTTACACATTGACCATTTCCGGGCTTTCGGACTGCGCGGGAAATCTGCTCCCCGACGGCACCGAAGTTGAAATACTCACCGGCGAGCAGCCGCAATTTGCGGACATAGTCATCAGCGAGATCATGGCCGATCCGACACCTGAGGTCGGTTTGCCCGCCGCCGAGTACATGGAGCTTTTTAACGCTTCCGACAAAGTGATCGATTTGCAGGGATGCGACCTCTCAGGAGAACAGTTCGATTCTCCCCGCCTCATCTTACCGGGCGAATACCTGATGCTGATTTCGAGCAATGCGGTAGAAGACTTCGTCGATTTTCCGAATGCCTATGTACTGGAAGGCATGAGTTCGACTTTTCTCACCAATGGTGGGCGCGAACTCACCCTCAC
>JAIVHQ010000411.1 GCA_020200995.1 Flavobacteriales bacterium | reverse complement strand
AAGGTGCTCTGCAGCGCGGGGGGAGCGGTACTCCGTTTCGCGTTCGCTCGCAGCTTCCGCCTCTTCAGCATCGGCTGCCTTTGATTCGGGTGCCTTTGATTCGGGCGCATCGGTTTCGAAGAGGTTGTAGCGCTTCACTTCGGGCTCGGCGGGCTCCACGGGGTTGGTCACAGGGGTCGAAATCTGCGTGCTCTTCTTCTCCTTTTCGCGTTCCGGATCGAGTTCGTGGCGCACGGGCTCGTCGAGTTCGAAGCCTGTTTCGGGCGCTGTTTTGAAGCCGGTGGCGATGATGGTCACGCTGATTTTCTCACCGAGGGTGTCGTCCATTCCGTGGCCCCAGATCACATCGGCCGAACTTCCGGCGGCCTGCTGAATGAAGTCGGTGATGTCCGAAATCTCGTCCATCATCACCTCTTCGGTGCCGTAGGTAATGTTCAGGAGGATGTACTTGGCCCCTTCGATGTCGTTGTCGTTAAGCAACGGTGACTCCAGCGCTTCGCGCGCAGCAGTGATGGCGCGGTCTTCGCCTTCGGCAGTGGCCTGGCCCATGATAGCTACGCCGCTGTCTTTCATCACGGTGTTCACATCGTTCATGTCGACGTTGATGGCTCCCGTCACCGAGATCAGCTCGGCGATTCCCTTGGCAGCTGTCGCTAAAATATTGTCGGCCTGGGCAAAGGCGTTTTTCAACGAGAGGTTGCCGTGAATCTGGCGGAGCTTGTCGTTTTTGATCACGAGAAGGGTATCCACCGAATCGCGCATTTCCTTGAGTCCGTCGGCGGCCTGCTTCATGCGCTTGGTGCCTTCGAACATAAACGGGATGGTGACGATGCCCACGGTGAGGATGCCCATGTCTTTGGCCGCTCTCGCGATCACGGGTGCGGCGCCTGTTCCGGTGCCTCCGCCCATTCCCGCTGTCACGAACACCATGGTGGTGCGCTTGGCCAGAATTTCCTGGATATCGTCAATGTTTTCAATGGCGGCGTTGCGTCCCACTTCGGGGATGGAGCCGGCGCCGCGGCCTTCTGTGAGGCTCTGACCCAGTTGTACCTTTACGGGAACGGGGCTGATGTCGAGGGCCTGAGAATCGGTGTTGCAGACTATGAAGTCTACCCCCTCGATGCCCAGCTCGTACATGTGGTTCACGGCGTTGCTTCCGCCGCCGCCAACACCGATTACCTTGATAATCGATGATTGGTCTTTTGGCATATCGAACTGCATAAGTTTGGATTTTTGGAGTTTAATTGGAATTTGGAGTCGTTTATATTTCGTCGTCTTCGAAAAAGGCCTGCCCTTTCGATATCATTTTGTCAAAGAAGTTCATCTTGTTCTTGCTGCCCGTGCGCACGCCCGGCTTCTTCCTGTCCATCCGGGTGCGTTCCGCCTGCCTGCTCAGCTCGTGCCCTTTGAGCACAAGTCCGATACCGGTAGCGTACATAGGGCTCGAGAGCTCTTCGGCGTTTTCCTTGCCGAGGTGCTCGTTGGGGTAGCCGATCCGCGTTTCGTAACCCGAGAGGTATTCCACCAACTGCGGGAGGTGCTTCAGCTGCGCGCCGCCGCCCGTGAGCACGATGCCCGCGATGAGGCGCTTCTCAAAGCCCGAACTCTTAATTTCGTAAATCACCTGCTCGATCACCTCCTCGGTGCGGGCCTGAATGATGTTTGAGAGGTTTCGCACCGAAATTTCCTTTGGTTCGCGACCACTGAATCCCGGGATACACACAATCTGGTTTTCCATGCTCTCGCTGCTCAGGGCCGATCCGAATTTCACCTTGAGTTGCTCTGCGTGCTTTCGCAAAATGCTGCATCCCGCGGCGATGTCGTCAGTAATGATGTTTCCACCAAAGGGAATCACAGCGGTGTGGCGAATGATTCCGTCCTGAAAAACGGCAATGTCGGTGGTACCGCCCCCGATGTCGACCAGCACCACGCCGGCCTCTTTC
>JAIVHQ010000191.1 GCA_020200995.1 Flavobacteriales bacterium | reverse complement strand
ACGGACTTCAGATCGCCGCAATTCGGCTTCACGTGCCATGAGCTCTGTAGGGCGGTTGCCGGGATTCTCATTCACAAAGTCGGAGGCAAACTCCCCGAAATTATTCAGCCTGTACGTGGCGCCGAGGGTATTCCACCCGAATGAAAGAAGTGTGAGGCTGTTGAACCTGTAGCGCAATGCACCGCGAGCGGGCGCCACGGCTTCGATGCCCCACTTTTGATTCCTGAAGGTGTGGAAATAATAAACGATGGGCACATAATTCAACGAGCCGCCAAGGTAAGTGCGCGACATCCCGAAAGCATAGATGAGACGGTCATTTTTCTTCCATCCGTAGAGCACGGCAGCCGGCACACGAAGGGTGCTTGCAGGTTGAAATTCGAACCCGTAATCTCCGTTCATCTCGAGGCCGCCTTGAAAAAGAAAAAATCGCTTCTCATCCAAGGGCTTAAAGTAAGTGAGCTGCACCGAAGACCTCGTCAGCCCGTTCTCATTCAGCGAACGCGAAAGCGGATGACCGTTGCTTCCCTCAATATTGTAAAGCTGTCGCTGAAAAAAGACGTTCAGGTTGAGCAGTCCTGTACTCTTCGAGATTAGAGGAATATTGGCCGTTGCCATCACAGCCTGCGCAGGGTTGATGCGCACATCGTCGGCTATTGCCGTTTCGGGCGCTGCCACCAAATTGCCCGAGGTAAGGTCGTGGGGAGCGTGGTAGTCGTAAAATATTCCGACAAGTGTGGTCGGGCTTTGGCCCAGCACTTTATTGTTGGCGTAGCTTTTGGCGGGAGGAGATGCAGGCTCGAAATCAGAAAAATCGAAATCATCGTCGTCCTCGGGCGGGTCGACCTGGGCCGAAAGTTGAAAGGTACCGAGCAGGGCAAGGGATAAAAAGATACTGCGAAAAGTCATGTCCGAATATTTTCTGCTAAAATAGGATTTGCAGCGATATCCCGACAATTTGATGTGCGTTTACGCGAAAGTCGGCCATCAACGATGGGCCGAAGGCGCTTCTGCAGCGCTCACGTCTTCCATCGTACTCATGCGCTGTGCCACACCGAGGCTGAGCACCACAAACCCGGCAAACATAAAAAAGCCTGTTTGCAGCCGCGAATTATTGGTGGTTAGCACATCCGCATGGCGGGCGATGCCTTCCAGCTGCCCGAGCTGCTCAGATACAATACCCGAAAAGCCGATGTACGACATAAAGATGGCCACCACCATTACATCGGCCATGGACCATTTACCGGTCTTGAATACAAGAAAGCGGATGACTTTCGACTTGCGAAGGCGAGTCATGTGCAGGAAGAAAACGGATGCTGTAATCTTTGCAAGTGGAAACAGCACACTAAAGGCCAGCACCAAAAATCCGACACCGAGCAAATCCGCCTTGCCTTGCATCACCATTAGCTCCACCACCTCAAGAATGCTTTTGCTTTTGAAATAAAGCACCTGATCGGTAAACACCACCTGCTCGCCCATTAAACTGAATGCGAGCTTTGCAATCCGTGCATCGATCTCAATCATCGGCAGCATGACGCCGAGAAAGAGGGCCATTGCAGATACAGCAGTTATCAAGGTCACCTCCCATTTGCCCACTTTTTTCACAAAAAACAGGTAGGCCATCAAGGCAGCAAGTACCGCGTAGACGATCAGCTCATAGGGCCGCTTTTTTAATTCAAGCTCGCGGCTGCGGGCGTCAAAAGCAGCCACGGCCTTACGTCGATCCGCATAGCCGTGGCGCTCCAGTATCTCATCGTGTACAGTGTAATCCGTTTCGGAAAAAGTGTTGTCCGCGTAGTCATTGACCTTTTCCGTGAGGTATGCTTTTACATCAGCCCTGTTTTGAGGATCGTCAAAAAAGTGGATGATCTGATCTGTAAAAACGGGAATATCCCGCTCCATCTGGTCGAAAATCCCAAAAAACGTGGCCCCCTCCCGCTTCAAAAAAC
>JAIVHQ010000190.1 GCA_020200995.1 Flavobacteriales bacterium | reverse complement strand
CAACTTAGCGACAGCGATCTCACAAGGACCGCTGAAAAGCAGACAATGACCGCGTAAAAGGTCAAGCGAAAGCTAAGGCAATTTTGGCGGCGATGCTTTCCTCCTAATCAATGGCGCATCGGCCAAACCAGGCATGATTTTTTGACTCGATTTAAGGCATGCAGTTTTGTTAAATGTATTTCTCGAAGACGGAACCAGATATTTTGTCAAAAAATCAGCCTTATTGCTGTAGCTTCCGCGGGCCACGCGCGGCGATGTTCTGGTTTTGATTGAACGGGTGGCGTTACGGGAAACAGAGGGGTTCTATCACGCGTTTCACTCGGCCGTCGTTGGTGAAGAAGAGCTCGGGTGTAAAGCCTGTGAGTTGAGAATTATTTTCGTGAAGTTCAGTTGTCGACAAAATTGTAGTCGTGCATCCCCCGGCCTATGCACTGGCTTAGCCACTTACTTCGATCGTGGCACTTCAATCAGGTAAGACCTGTTCTACCACCGGCATCTTGTCATCTTCGATACACAATTCCACCGCTTCTATCGACATGTAGTATTTGATAATTTGCGCCTTGTATTTATCTCCAAGCAGATCATGCTCCAGAATAAATCGCTTGGTCGCGATGATTTCATCGTGAAATCCGTGCTCGATGGCGATCATATCGGCGGCGTGCTCGGCCTGCCGCTTAAATCGTTTTGAAGTGAGATAGCGCACTCCGAAGCCCACCATCCCCATATTAGAGCGGCATTCGTAGTCTACGAGGTGACCCAATTCGTGTGCAAACCATCCCGTAAGAACCTCAGCGGGCAGTTCGCGCACAGCCATTTCGTCTGAGTCGCTCACGTAGCGGGCCAGGTTGACCTTATACCGCTTTCGTTTGCCAAACAAGTCAAAAAAACTGATGATCGGCTTGGCCTGCATGGTGGTATTTCTGATGGGCCGCTGCTCCAAGGTGATCGGGTAAGGGTGAAGCACATCATAGGCCCTTACGACTTCTTCAAAGCTCTCTTTGATCTTGTCGCTCTCAATATTTTGAAAATCAATATTCATTTCTCCGTTTTCGATGTTCACCGCAGGTTCATTGTTGGTCGTTTCCCACGGTTCCGCAAGCGCTGCAATCCCGAGCACAGCAATCGCTGCTCCCGCCAGAATGACGGTGCGGCTGTGTTCAAATTTTTGCAGAATCGCTATCTTCATTATTATCCTTCATTAAAGTAACGCAAGGCGTTAGAATTGTTTACTCCCTTCCGGGAAAATCGGTTACCGCACAGCCATCTTTGTCACCGGCAGCAAGTCAGATCCTCAAGTACGCCCAATGGTACAACATCCGTTCCGCAATCCCCACCACTAAAACCGAAATCCTTTGAAGGGGCTTCCGACGAATTCTGAACCTCATTGCCATATGCCCTGTTATATCATCATGAACATCTCAAAACCTACATTGCCCTTTCGCGTTGAATTGAAGGATGGAACCGTTCTGACCATGGATGCCGAAAGCCTCGAAGACCTAAAAGAAATGGCATTTGACTCCCCTACCGAATTCGACGAAAAAACAGCCACAGTGAGCTGGAAAGAGAACAGCACGCTCTGCATTTACAACGTCGACACAAAAGAAATCAACCGCCAAATAGCAGATGCCGATGTTAACCCATTCGGATGGCGCCAACAGCACAGATAATGAAGCACCCCCAACCCGACCCGACCGCCCCCGGCGAAGAATCAGTGTGGGACTATCCCCGACCACCCCGCCTCGAGCCCTGTAAGAAAACACTTGTCGTCGTTTTTGACGGCGTCGAAATTGCCCGCACCAACCGCGGTTTTCGCGTATTGGAAACAAGCCACCCGCCCGGCTATTACATCCCGCCCGAAGATGTGGACGCTTCCGTATTAAAACCCTCGGCCCTCACCACAGGCTGTGAGTGGAAAGGCACGGGCCGCTATTACCACCTGGTATCAGGT
>JAIVHQ010000189.1 GCA_020200995.1 Flavobacteriales bacterium | reverse complement strand
ACCGTTTATGTTTTCGACCCCGGGACTTTCATTAACACTGAAGTTGTAACTTCGTCGCCCTGAAATCGACTCACATGCGAATAGCACTGGTAGGATACGGTAAAATGGGCAAACACATCGAAAGAATGGCCACTGCGGCGGGACACGACATCGTGGCGCGCATCGGTTCCGAAAATGCCGATGCCATCCAAACCCTGAGCGGCGCAGATGTGGCCATCGAATTTACCGCTCCCGATGCAGCTGTCGACAATTTCAAAGCACTTTTTAAACAAGGTATTCCCGTGGTAACGGGCACCACCGGTTGGTACGACCGCTTCGACGAGGTGGCGGCAGGTGCGCGCGAGGCGGGAGTGCCTTTCTTCTATGCCACGAATTATTCCGTAGGGGTGCATATCGCCTTGGCGGCAAATGCGCACCTCGCCAAGCTGATGGAGAAAAACGGAGACTACACATGCCGCATCGATGAGTGGCACCACACCGCCAAACGGGACGCGCCCAGCGGTACGGCCATCACTTTTGCCGAAAGGATCATCGAAAACAACAGCCGCTACCGGGATTGGACACTCACCGAAGGCCCCATAGACGAAGGAATCCTGCCCGTGCATGCCTACCGCGAGGACGACATCCCCGGTACCCACCGCGTTACTTACGGGGGCTCCATCGATCAAATCACTTTGGAGCACAAAGCCCACGGCCGCGACGGATTCGTTGCGGGCGCCCTGCAAGCCGCCGAATGGCTCATTGCCAAGAAGCCCGGCGTATACACCATGAAAGACTTACTCGACCTATGATCATCGCTCAGATTATTTTTTACGCCACCCTGCTCAGCTATTTTGTCTGCTTGTGGAAGATTTTTGAAAAAGCGGGACAGCCCAAAACTGCAGGCTTCATCCCCGTGTACAACCTCCTCGTGTGGCTGCGAATGATGAAGAAGCCGTGGTGGTGGTTGCTATTGCTGATCGTGCCGGGCGTGAATTTCCTCATGCTTACCGTGATGCACATCGAGCTGTTGCGCGCCTTCGGCAAGCGGAGCATGCCGCAGTACCTCCTTGCCGTATTTCTGCCGCCTGTGGCCCTCGGGATGCTGGCCTTTAAGGACGACGAGAAATTCACCGGCCTCCCCGACTACAAGCAAGAGAAGAAAGGCATGGCCCGCGAATGGGGCGAAGCCATCGTATTTGCCATCATCGCCGCCACCATCATCCGCACGTTTTTCATCGAGGCCTTCACCATTCCGACTCCTTCTATGGAAAAGTCACTCCTCGTGGGCGACTAC
Organism: Flavobacteriales bacterium; assembly: GCA_020200995.1. Taxonomy (GTDB): domain Bacteria; phylum Bacteroidota; class Bacteroidia; order Flavobacteriales_D; family Cryomorphaceae; genus T3Sed10-241. The sequence continues at coordinate 684 of JAIVHQ010000189.1, read as the reverse complement.
CTCTTTGTGAGCAAAACGAGCTACGGCGCGCGCCTGCCCATGACGCCGGTGGCAGTGCCCCTCACCCACCACACGGTGCCCGGGTTCAACATCAAATCGTACGTGGAATGGCAAAAACTGCCCTACCTGCGCCTGCCCGGGCTCGGCGATGTGAAAAGGTTTGACGCCACGGTTTTCAATTTTCCGGAAGGAGATACCGTGGTGGTCAACCTCCAGGAGCAGAGCTACTATCAGCTGGCGCGACTGGTGGGCCGCGATAACCTCCACAAGGAGCGCTTCATTTTGCCCAACGGACAGATGTTTACCACAGGCGGGCTCACCGTGCGCCCCATCGACAAGAAGGAAAATTACATCAAACGCACCATCGGACTGCCCGGTGAAAGCCTTGAAGTGCGGAACCGTAAAATATTCATCGACGGCAGCGAAATGCCCCAACCCGAAGGCGTGCAGTTCAATTACCACGTGCGCACCAAATCGGCACTTTCCTCGGATGTACTCAAGGAAAAATACAACATCGACATTAGTGAGGCGCAAAAGAGCGAGTACCGCCGAAACGGTTTTTATGACATCCCCCTCACTGATTCGGAAGCGAAAATCATGGAAGGCATGTCGTCAGTCGACTCGATCTACATTGAACCGAAGCGTCCCCAGGCCGACCTGCACATATTTCTGAACCATCCCGAC
>JAIVHQ010000410.1 GCA_020200995.1 Flavobacteriales bacterium | reverse complement strand
GTCTTTCGTTATCCGCATTGGTAGGAGAGGGGATTGGACCATCGGTCGTCTCTTCTTCTGCGGGTGCTTCCGCGACAGCTTCAGGGCTTTTTTCAGCAGTGAGGGGTTTATCGCTTTCAATGCTTTCCGCACTTTCGGGCTCTTTTTTCTCTTTAGCGGCTGGTTGTGATGACGCAAACAGGCTTTTTAGCTGTGCGCTTACAACGTTGAATTCTTTTTGAACTTCCAAAGGATTTTCTGCGGCAAGCAGTTCTTCGAGCTTCTCAAGTAATTCGTTCTTCATGACTTCGCATTTTCGGCACATCCCCGTCTCTTCTGTCTAAAGGTGAAAAAGGGCCGTGGTGAGTTTGTTAACAAAAGGGGAATTTAAGCATTTCATGCGAAATGTCGACAGAAAAGGATTGTCTATCTAAAATTTTATCCCAATCACCGATACATCGTCGATTTGCTCGCCTATTCCCTTCCACGATTCGAAGGTCTTTCGAAATATAAATGATTGTGCCTGCATGCTGTACTTGTGGTTGTCTTCAATCAGGCTTTTTACGCGGTGCGATAGAAATTTCTTGTCATTGGGCCCGCCGAATTGGTCAGTAAAGCCGTCCGACATCAGGTAGATTGAGTCGCCTTTGGCGATATCAAAATCCATCCCTCGGAAGTCCCTTTCGCCCTCGTGGTGCATTCCTCCAATGGGCTGTCGGTCGCCTTTGAAAATTTCGAGTACTCCGTTCATCCTGTACACGGGGCGGTATGCCCCCGAAAAGCGGATTTTCATCGTATTGAGGTTGATGTGTATGAGGGCGATGTCCATACCGTCAGCAGCCGAGTCAGTGCCTTGTTTTTGGCGCAGTGTTTTGATCACTTCTCGGTTCAGCAACCTAAGGACCTTTGGGGGGTCTGTAAAGCCATGAGCTTCCACAATTTCGTTGAGCAGGCTGTGCCCGATGATCGACATCATGGCGCCGGGCACCCCGTGTCCGGTACAATCGGCCAGTGCCACGAGGTATTCGCGTTCGGGAATCAATTCGTGAATCCAAAAGAAGTCTCCGCTCACAATGTCCTTCGGCATGATCAGTGCAAATGAATCTTTGAAATATTTGCGGATTTGATCCTCGCCGGGCAGAATTGACTCCTGAATGCGGCGGGCGTAATTGATGCTGTCGGTGATGTTGAGGTTGTACTTTTCCATCCGCGCCACTTTGTCGAGACCGGCCGTGCGGGCTGTTTTAGCTTCGGTGATGTCGTCGCCGTATATGTTGGCATACCCCTTTTCGGGAAAGGGGATGAAGCGCAAACTAAAGATTCGCTGCTCGCAGGCGATGTTAATCACTTTTTCTTCGCTGCTTTCAAAGCTTGCGGCAAGGGCATTGATTACTGCTGTGTTGGTGACTTTTTGGCCCAAGCCCGTTTGCCACAATGTGAGGATCATTTCTCCCGCCGAGTTGGCATAGCTCACAGTGCTGTCTGATGCGATGCGTATCACGGGGCTCGTATTTTCACGTGTGATGTCAGCGAGCTTTTTTATCTCGGCTTCAGCCTGTTTCAATTTTGTGATGTCGGCGTCGATGAAGAGGATTTTATCGATAACACCCTCCACGTTTCGTACAGGAGTTACGGTCGTCGATGCCCAAAATTCATTTTTATCGGCGTCGTAACTTTTTGCTTCGTATTCAATTTTGCGGCCGGTGAGTTTCACCTCCTCGATTACTTCGTTGATGCGCGGATATTGGCTCACTTCGGCCAATTCGCGTCCGCGAAAACTGTCCAGTTCCTCCACCGAATAGTTGTTCCTGCGCCTGCTGCTCTCGTTGATCCACTCGATTTTTCCGTCCCGATCGGTGAGCACTATCAGGTTGGCACTTTTGCCGAGTACGAAGGAGAGGGTTTCCAGCTCCGCGTTTCGCTTGGCGGCCACTGCGGCGTATTCGCTGAGCTTTTTCTTGGAGAGGTTTTCGTGCGAAAAGAT
>JAIVHQ010000188.1 GCA_020200995.1 Flavobacteriales bacterium | reverse complement strand
TGCGCACCTTGCAATTTACCGCAGAAGACGGAAGCGGAAATGCAGCAACATTTGTAACCCAGGTAATGGTCGCAGATACAATCAAGCCGAGCTTTAATCTGAACACCATTCAGGTGGCGATCGGCGAGGAAGGCCTTGCACACCTCACAGAGGAAATGCTTTTGCCCTACACATCTGACAATTGCGGAATTGCAGAGGTCGCCATTCAATCTACTGCGATGGAATGTAATGAAACGGGAGTCGGACATACCGAAATCATCGTGTACGACATCCACGGCAATCACATTCAGCGCACGCTGCAGGTGGAGTTTCAGGATCAGATTGCACCCGAAGTGCTGGTGGAAGACATAGCGCTGATACTGGGTGAAAGCGGCGCAGCCATCCTGGACGTTGAAGACCTGGACTACACTGCCCACGACAATTGTGGCATTGCATCGCTCAACCTTTCCGAAACCCGATTTGACTGCAGCCGTTTGGGTGAGGTGGAAGTAACACTGACCGCCACGGATCACTACGGGAACTCAACCGAGGCTGTATTGGTGGTGACCATTGTTGACAACCAAGCTCCTGCTTTTGAAGCGATACGGGACCTGACTTTTTGCGAAGGCAAGGTAGATTTTGCAAACCTCATTAAGGTACACGACAACTGCAGTTTTGAAATCACGCAGCGGCACGGCCCTGTATCGGGTACAGTATTGGAACCGGGCACCTACCCAATATCCTTCAGTGCCACCGATTTTGCGGGCAATACAAGCAGTATGAATGCGGAGATTACCGTAAATCCATCACCACAGATCAACGCTCCTGACGAGATTGAAGTTATCGCAGGTGAATCTGTAGAAATCGAGGTGGAAGGACAAGGCTACAACGAATTGGTTTGGAGCAACGGTGAAAGCGGTCCTGTGGCGGTGTACACATTTGAAGCTACCTCCTTCATATGGTTCACAGCATCGAACAGCTACGGATGTGAGTACTCGCAAAGTATCAGAATTCATGCTATGCAAGGACTCAACAATGATGAGGCGGCGGATGAAATTGGCTTTAATGTGTTTCCGAACCCGACCAATGGCATCCTGAATCTGACCTTTGAAGGGGCTGTTGCAGCGGATGAATATGTGGTGAGCATCACCGATATCCACGGCAAACTTCTATCGCAGGAGTTGTGGATTAATGCAAGCTCAAACCACCCGAAACAACTAAACACTAGCCACTTGCCAAGCGGTATGTATTTAGTGAGCCTGCGCACCGGCAAGCTGAATCAAACTGCAAAATTCATGAAGTTCTAAGTGAGATAAGAACGATAAAAGGGCCGCACTCTGAAAAGGGTGCGGCTTTTTTTTGGATATGGACTACAACCATTTGGGCCGGGCCACGTAATTGAAACGGCAAACAAGTTATTGTTCATTATCGACCGGGTTCTCATGTAAACTCAAAAGTAATTAGTTCTTAATTTACCGGTTTAAACGGCCATTCAAAGCCAATCTCAAGTCTGTATGAGCTTTAATTGCAACCTAAAATAAAGATGAAAAAGCTACTCCCCTTGCTATTTTTCATTCTGCCTTCCTTAATGTTTGGGCAGATTGACACCGAATTCTGGTTTGCCCCACCCGACGTTACCGAGGGCACCGGGTCCGAACCTCGCCGCGACAGTACAGTGTACTTTGTGGTATCCACCCTCAACCAAGCTGCGACCATCCGCATCAATCAGCCCGCCAACCCGGGCTTTGAACCCATTGTAATCAATCTGGGACCCAACAGCACCCAGGCGGTAAACCTGGGACTGAGGCTTTCGCAGCTTGAGACCAAGCCGGCCAATGCCGTGCTAAACACGGGTGTATTGATTCGCGCAACGGCACCGATCACAGCTTATTATGACGCGTTTTTCAACAATCTACCTTACGCCCCCCCTACGAGGGCCGGATTTGTTGTAGTGGCAGCCTTTGACAGCACCACTGTTTCCGTTACTCCTCAGCTCGATATATTGGGTCATCTCGGCAACGAAACTTTTGATGTGTTTCTGATGCGGGGCGAGACCTACTATGTGGAAGCGATAGACGGGGATTTAGAAAACAAGCCTTACGGAACGAAAATCGAAAGCGACAAACCCATAGCTGTCACTTTGAAAGACGACATGATTACCCAGGACCTTTCCACCACTTCCGGGGCTGATATTGCAGCTGATCAAATGTTTGCCTACGATTTCGCCGGAGGTCAACACATCGTGGTGCGCGGTGTACTTCAGGGCGACCCTGACCGCGTCGTTGTTTTATCGACCGTGGATGGAACTGAAATTACTGTGGGAGGGGATCCTGTTCCCGGAGTATTTGATGAAGGTGAACAATACGTGTTTACACTGGACCAGCCTTCTGCATTTATCGAAACCACCGAAAAGGTCTACGTTTTTCACGTAACGGGTCAGAGTGACCAATTGTGCGGTGCACTTATTCCACCACTTGAGTGCACCGGGAGTACGCAAATCGGATTTGTGCGACCCACGCTGGGAGCTTTCTTCTCAATTAACCTCACCATCAGGGCCGGGGCAGAAGATGACTTTACACTCAACGGCGATCCGAATTTAATTCCGGGAAGCGCTTTCAGTCCCGTTCCCGGCAGCGACGGCGAATTTGTTTTTGCACGCATCCAATACAGCAATGCGCAAATTCCGCTCGGTTCTGCCAACCTGATTCAAAACTCAGGTGATGAACTGTTTCACCTCGGTGTGTTAACTGCCACTTCCGGCAACAGTGCCAATTACGGCTACTTTTCCTCATTCAGCTACCTGAACATCGGCGAGCTAAGCGAGGTGTGCCTCAACGACTCACTGGTACTCGACGCGGGCCCCGGAAAAACGGGCTACACCTGGAGTACAGGTGAAGAAACCCAAACCATCACAGTCACTTCTCCCGGCACATACTACGTGGATGCCTTCAGCGGGACGCAATGCGTGGCCAGCGACACCATCGTGGTAAGCTATTACGAACCGCCCGTCACCCTGGGCGGCAACGATACCATTTGCGCAGGCACCACGCTGAATCTCAATATTGATGGCAACTACCTCTTTGAATGGCAGGACGGATCCACAGGATCAGGCATAGAGGTGAGTGAAGAAGGATGGGTATGGGT
>JAIVHQ010000409.1 GCA_020200995.1 Flavobacteriales bacterium | reverse complement strand
GTCCGGGCAGTATCTTTTTCGGCGAAAGCCAAATCGAGCCCCAATAGGTAAGCTGAGTCGAGATGCTGGGTGATGTGCTCCACAATCGGATCGGTGCGCAGGGCATAGGCAAAACTATACGCCATGTAAGCCGCCGTGGCGTAGACATCTTCGATGGTGAAAGGCTCCGGCTCGATTTGCGTCAGGGTAAATTCGATCGGGAGCGGACCTTTTTCGGCAAAAGCATTGACCCCTTCGAGGTAGGCCATCACCTTGGTCCTGAGTGAATCGGGAAGGCGCTCAAAACGCGCGGCATCCTGCGCCGCCTGCCGGTGTGTGCCGAGGGTGCGGAAGAAGGCGTCAGTTTCGATCATATCGGCGCCGAGTACTTCGGAGAGTGTGCCCTTGCCCACGCGGCGCACCAACTCCATCTGGAAAAGGCGGTCCTGCGCGTGGACATATCCCAGGCTGCGGTAGGCGTCTTCGGCGGTTTCTGCGTAGATGTGGGGTATGCCAAAATTGTCGAAATACACTTCGGCATCGCTGTCCATGGCGGACAGCTCAACATTGCCGTCGGTTTGCGGTGCGGTGCGCTGCACGTAGTAAATTCCGAATATTGCGGCCATGAGCAAAAGCAGGCCGAAGATGATGAGGACGCGGACGAATATTTTCATGAGTTGAGTAGGATTTGGGCGGTAAATTTAACAGAAAGCGGGAAAGGATGATTTTTGGATGGGGATTTGAAGATTTTGGGGATTTCGGGTAAGTGCTCTTGATGCCTCAATATTTCTTGAAGATCCATCAAATCAGGAAGTACATGCATAAAAAACCGCCGATGGCAGTTAAAAAAAAGGAAAAGGCCACGGATGCACGAATAAAAGCTTCGCTTTAAAATGAAGAGTTTAAGCGCGGGCGATGCCCGCTGTTCTCACGCAAAGACGCGGAGTACCGCGAAGAACGCAAAGAAAAAAAAAGAAGCCGGCAACCGTAAGTCGCCGTGGCGATACACCTTGGCGACCTTTGCGGTACTTGGCGTCCTTGCGTGAAAAAAAGGCCGAAGGCCGCATCGCCATAGGCGATTATTCGTGTGCATTCGAGTCATTCGTGGTTAAACAAAAGGCCGAAGGCCCCATCGCCATAGGCCTGCCCGAATGACGAAGTCAGGCGGGCGATTATATCGTTCATTCCTGCCCGACTATTCCTGCTTAATTCGGTGGCAGGCGGGCGTGGCTAAAAAACATGGCCGAAGGCCATACCCTGCGACCTTCGCGATGCTTAGCGGCTTTGGGTGAGGAAAGCAGGCGAAGCCTGCGCCACGGTTCCAATCATAATCCCGACCTTTACCGCCCGCTCAGCCACTTCACCGGCTACCGAACGAAAAACAACAAACCAATGGAAACCCCGAAAACCAATCCATTCCTCGTTTCACGCATTGCCGCCCCTGCCCTTGCGGCTTGCTTTGTGCTCGCCGTGACCGGCTGCGGCGGACAGGGCATGAAGGTGGACGACAAAGAAGCCTATGACAAAGAAACCGTGGTACAGACCGCCATCGGTTCGCTGACGCTGCCCTCTCCTTACGCCGAGGAGTCTGTGAGGAAAGTCAGCAAGGTAGTCGGCTGGTCGGAAGGGCAAACGCCAACGCCGCGAGAGGGATTTAAAGTGGAGCGCTTCGCCGACGGATTCGATCATCCCCGCTGGGTGTATGTCGGTCCGAACGGCGATTTGTTTGTGGCTGAGTCGAACACCAAAAACAGCGCAAACCGCATCACCCTCCTTCGCGATACCGACGGCGACGGCAACTTCGATATGCGCAAACCGTTTGCCGAAAATCTCAACAGCCCCATCGGAATGCTGGCCCTGAACGGGTACTTCTACATTGCCAATCAGGACGGCCTCTTACGTTGGCCCTACACCGACGGGCAGGAAAAACTCGAAGGCGACGGCGAGAAAATTCTCGAACTCCCCGCCGGCGGGTACAACCACCACTG
>JAIVHQ010000243.1 GCA_020200995.1 Flavobacteriales bacterium | reverse complement strand
CCTGTGTAGCTTCGAACAATCTGAAATTCAATGTGAAGTTTTCGAAATCAGAAAATCTGTCATTGGTAAGGAGGACCCAAGGCCGACTGAAGAACTTCGTGTGCAGGCCAGCGGGCGGGATCTCGCGAGCGCCCGTGCGGCATGCATGTGGGTATGAGAAATCTCCTTTTTTCGAAGTCAAAAGATGGACCGCCTGTGAACAGGCTTTCGCTTGCAATTAAAAAGAGCCCAATTGGAGTGGGTAGACAGTTTTCAATCCTCCAAGTCTTCGAAATTCACATCAGTAAACACTTCCGATTTCTCGAACTTGTTTCCATCGACATGCTTATTCTCGTCTTCCATTTCCTCTTCGGGATCGACAAATTCATTGTCGCCCGATCGAAGGTCCACGATCTTGTCAAGCGCCTCTGTCAGGCCTTCAGAGAATTTTTCGAAATCCTCCTTGTACAGAAAAATTTTGTGCTTTTCAAAGCTGTGATTTCCATCGTCGTGAAAGCGTTTCTTGCTTTCTGTGATCGTGAGGTAGAGGTCGTTGCCGCGTGTTGATTTTACGTCGAAAAAGTATGTTCGCTTTCCCGCTCGTACCGCTTTCGAGAAAATATCATCTCGAACGGAATCTCCGTGATTTTCTGACATAAATAGCCGGTTTTAGTGTAGGTAGTTAAAAGTATGTAGTTCAGCAAATATACAATTTCAAAGAGAATGCCTATCGAACAGCCGTTTTTTTCTCCTCCAGCAACTGCAGCTCATGAAGCTCAGCATAAGCGCCGCCTTTCTCGAGCAGTTCCTCGTGGTTGCCCGTTTCGGTTATTATTCCGTCTTCCATCACCAGGATCAGGTCGGCGGGCTTTACAGTCGATACGCGGTGGCTGATCAGCAAGGTGGTGCGCGTCTGCATGATGCGCTTCAGGTTGCCGAGGATGATTTCCTCCGTTTGTGTGTCCACGGCGGAGAGGCAGTCGTCGAAAATCAGGATTTTCGGCGACCGTGCAATGGCCCTTGCGATGCTGATGCGCTGCTTTTGGCCCCCACTCAGGTTGATGCCGCGCTCGCCGAGCACGGTGTCGTATCCTTTGGGAAATTCTTCGATGTTGTGGGCCACATATGCGTCGCGGGCGGCGGTTTCGATTACCTCAGGGGTGCGGTCTGTGTCGTCGAGCCCGAAGCCAATGTTGTTTCCGATGGTGTCGCTGAACAGAAAGACGTCTTGGGGCACGTAGCCGGTATTGCTGCGAAGGTTGTCGAGGTTCATTTCGGTAATCGGCCTCCCATCGATGCGAATTTCACCTGAAGTGACGTCAAAATTGCGGCAGAGCAGGTTGGCCACCGTACTCTTTCCGGACCCTGTGTGGCCGATGATGGCCAATGTCTCTCCTCGAGAGATTTTAAAGGATACACCGCGCAGGGCTTTGATGCCGCTGTCGGTATAGGTGAAGTGCACATTGTCGAATTCCACAACACCTTCGATGTCTTCGGGCTCGCTGTGCGGTGAAACGATTTCGGGCTCGGTGTGCAAGAACTCGTTGATGCGCTCCTGTGAAGCCGCAGCCTGCTGCACAAGCGAGGTGACCCAGCCCACAGATGCAAAGGGCCAGGTGAGCATATTGACATAAATCACAAACTCGGCAATGTTGCCGATGGTAATTTCACCTGCAATGGCCTTGAGTCCTCCCACATAAATGGTCAGGATGGTGCTGAGCCCGATGAGCAGAATGATGGAGGGCATAAAGAGCGCGTCTACCTTTACCAGGTCCAATGATTTCACCTTATAGGTACCGCATTCTTTGTGAAAATTGTCGCGAACGGCCTGCTCGCGGTTGAATGCCTTCAGCACGCGAATGCCCGAAATGGCCTCCTGCACCAGGGTGCTGAGGTGAGATTGCTGCCGCTGTACCTGCTCGCTGCGGCGGTTGATCATTCTGCTCACGTAGTAGATGGAAACCGAAAGCACCGGCAAGGGGAGGAGTACATAAAGTGTGAGCTCCACGTTTACGCTGAGCATGGCCCAAATGGCGAGCACCGATAGTACCACAAGGTTGATGGTGTACATGATGGCCGGCCCGAGATACATCCTCACCTTCGATACGTCTTCGCTGATGCGGTTCATCAGGTCGCCGGTCTTTTGGCGGCGGTAAAATGCCGGGCTCAGGCGCTGGTAGTGGTCGTAGATTTCATTTTTCAAACCGAACTCGACCAGCCGCGACATGATGATGATCGTCTGCCGTGTAAAGAAGAGAAATATGCCCTTGAGTAGCGATACAAAAAGATAGATGCCTCCGAGGGCGAGCGAAAGAGCGGTGATCGCCGTAGCGAGAGCCTCGCGCGAGTTGAGATTTCGGAACTCACCCGGGTCGCCGCCGAATATCTTGTAAACGACCGCCACAGAGACCGGCAGCTCGAGCCCGGTGCCGGGGGCGAAGTCTCCTTTGTAAATCTCAATTGCCTCGGTGACCAGGTCAAACGCCTCGCGAATGAGCCGTGGAGCGTAAATGCCAAAAATATTGGACGCCACAATAAAAACGGTACCGAGAATCAGGTGCCACTTGTAGTGTAAAAGGTATTTATTGAGATGTCCGAGCGACTTCATAATGGGCCTTGGGATTTCCTCTTCGACTGCGGCCTGTAAATGCTGCTTTTGGGTGTTTTTGGCGAAAAGTCGTGCAAATTTACGCTTATTTATTGCGATAAAAACACCATCTTCGCGCCAATGTTTGCCCACTACACTGCCGAACACTTCATGCAGTCTTTTTCTTTCACGATAAACGGTGCAGGTGTACCTGTTTCAGATGCCGCCCCCTCACGGTCGACCCTTGTTTTCGACTCCGCTTCGAGGTGTTCTTCGAATTCGTACTTTTACACAACTTCATAAGTAGTTACAGGAATGCTGAACCGACGCCATTTGCGCATCAAAATTTTACAAACGCTTTACGCTTTTCACCAGGCCAAGGATCAGTCTTTGGCGAAAGCCGAAAAAGAGCTGATGTACAATATTCAGAAGATGTACGAGATGTACCTCTTCCTTATGCTGGTGATGAATGAATTCAGCGAAATCGCTGCGCGGAAAATCGAAGACAATAAAAAGAAGCGGCTACCTACGGCAGAAGACCTCAACCCCAACATGAGGTTTGTCGAGAATAAGCTTCTGAAGCAGCTATCCGAAAACAAGGAACTGAATGCGGCTTCTGAAAAGCAAAAAGTGAATTGGATGGGGCAGGGCGAACTGCTCCGTAAGTTTTATAAAATGCTCACTGATACCCCTGAGTACCGCGCCTACATGGATGCCCCCGAAGGCAGCTATGAGGCCGATAAGGAGGTGGTGGTCCGTCTGTTTAAAAGACACCTTATTAATTACCCTGACCTCCACGAATTTTTTGAAGAGCGCAGCATCTATTGGGTCGACGACCTCGATCTGGTGGCATCGATGACCATAAAAACATTCAAGAGCTTTGAGGAAAACAGCGACGAATTTCACGAACTTCTTCCGCTTTGGAAGGAGCCTGAGGATGAAATGCCTTTCGTGAAAACCTTGTTCCGCCAGGCACTGTTACAATCTGCAGAACATGAAGCACTCATTAAAAAGCACACCGACAACTGGGAGATCGACAGGATTGCCATGATGGATGTAATTTTGATGAAAATGGCCCTCACCGAGGCACGCGAGTTTTCGCAAATCCCCGTCAAGGTAACCCTCAATGAATACATTGAAATAGCCAAATATTACAGCACCCCCAAGAGCAGCAACTTTATTAACGGGGTGCTCGACAAGGTATTTGAAGAAATGAAGACCGATGGGAAAATCAAAAAACTCGGACGTGGACTTATTTCGTAAAGTATGTTTGTTCTCCTTTGCGGGAATCCTGATTTTGACCCTCGCAGCCTGCGACGATGGCAACGAGGACCGATCTGTGGGTACCGATATGGTAGACCTTCCTTTCAGCGCCGACGGTGACAAGAAAAAGAAAATGCCCGAAATCACATTCGACACTTCAGAGGTGAGCACCGGCCGCATCTTGCAGGGAGAGGTTCGCAACTTTACCTTTAATTTTAAGAATACTGGAAAAGGCCCTCTCGTAATTAGCAATGTATCTGCCTCTTGCGGCTGCACGGTTCCGCTGAATTATCCACGTGGAAAAATCTTACCCGGCGAGGGCGGTTCTATCGAAGTAGAGTACGATAGCCAAAGCAAGTGGGGAAAGCAGGTTTCCGTTATTTCACTGGCCACCAACGCCATTCCCAACAGAACTGAATTGATTCTGCGCGCCGATGTTGTCGCGCCGGATAAACCTGAATAGCAAATATACCTTATGACTACAATGACCATCCTGCTCCAAGACGGAGGAAATCCCCTTTTTAGTGCCATTTTTTGGGTCGGCATCATCGCTGTATTTTACTTTTTCATGATCAGACCGCAACAAAAGAAGGCCAAAGAGGCCAAGAAGTTTCGCGAGTCACTTGAAAAGGGAAAGAAAATCGTGACCATCGGCGGAATTCACGGAAAGGTTCTCGACATTCAGGAAACCACTGTGTTGATTGATGCCGGCGGAGCCAAACTTCGCGTGGAAAAAGCGGCTATTTCACCCGATTCTGCCATCAATGAGCAGGAACTCGCCAAAAAGTAATGGCAGTCGACCTGTGCTGATCGGCCTCACGGGCGGCATCGGCTCGGGAAAGTCAATCATCGCTCGATTTTGGGAAGTGCTTGGGGTGCCCGTGTATTATGCTGATGCGCGTGCTAAAATGATTTTAGCTGACGATTCTGATGTGGTTAGCGCTGTGGTATCCCTTTTCGGGAAAAAGGCATACAGCGATGGCGCTCCCGACCGCGCTTACATTGCAAGCCGTGTTTTCGAAGATGATGACCTGCGCAAAGCGCTGAATGAAATTATCCACCCCGCAGTGGGAAGAGATTTTGAAGCCTGGGTGGAAGCGCGGTCACATCTGCCGTGCCTGGTGAAAGAAGCTGCCATCATCGTGGAAACGGACACCTGCCATCTATACGATGTGATTGTCTTGGTCACCGCGCCTGAAGAGGTTCGCATTGAGAGGGTCATGGCACGCAATGATATTTCCCGGAAGGAAGTGGAGCAGCGCATGGCGGCTCAGCTTAGCGACCGCGAAAAGAATGAATACGCAGATTTTGTGATTGATAACGATGGTAAGAAAGCCCTGATACCGGCTGTACTTTCGCTTTACAATACGTTGTGTGACAATATTGAGATGTAAAAAGTCGGACCGGGAGGAAATCAGATTTTAATCAATTCCTCGTATCGGCCCTTTTCAATAAACTTTCGCACCACCAATTCCAGCTCTGCACGGGGCGTGAATGCTACTTGCATATCGCTCTCGGGATCGCCTGTGAAAATGAAATCATTGTCGTAGTATCCATAACCTAGTATCGCTCCGTTTTCAATGTAAATCCGAGTTCGCTCGGATGCACAACGTCCTTCGTCGGTGAGGATGAGGCGTCCCCGAAGCGGGCTGATGCCTTCGCGCAGCAGTGACTCGTCTTCGAGCGGCAGGGCAGGGAAGGGGCGGCGCCCGATGTTCACATCTTTGAGGCTGGTTCCCCATTCGTCAGCGAGTTTAGCGAGGTGGTCTTTGCCTTCGAAAAAACTGGTGTAGACCATAGCTGCATCCTCACCGTTGCGCCTCTTTTTGATCACGGCGTGGGGCACTTCTCTAAAGTGTTCGATCACGCATGCATAGTGCGCTTTCAAGGAAAATCGTCCGTGGTTGAATTCAGGGTTGAGGGTCATCACATCATCGGCTTCGAGAAGCTGTGCGAGCAGCTGACTCCCGGTGAGCTGATAGTCGATGCGGTGAAGGGCATCCCTCAACTCCACAGCGCCTTTGGCCTCTGTGTGCTTGAGCTTGTCGCAAATGGTGGTCAGCACATTTGCTGATCTTTTGGAGAATAGCAGGGAGTCGCCGGCATCATAGAAGCGCACAACGCCCGGCTCATCGGGAATAGACCTCAAAAAATCTTCATCGATATATGAAGAATTGATGCCCGAGAGGTTGGGCAGACCAAAGTGTGCGTCGAACAGGCCTTGCTCACTGTGGTTTTGCACAATGCGTTCGAAGAGAAATGCTGTTGCTTTCGCATCGGCGGCGGCGCGGTGGTGGCCTTCGAGTGCGATGTCGAGTTCTTTGGTGATTTTGTCGAGGCTGTAGGATGCCAGGCCTGGAAAAGTGCTTCGGCTCAGCTGAACGGTGCAGAGTTTTTTTCGGTTAAAATCGCGCCCTACGCGCCTGAATTCTTCGCGGATAAAGCCGTAGTCGAAGTGCACATTGTGCGCCACGAAAACAGCATTTGCCGTAAAGGCATCGAGCTTGGCAGCCACAGCTTCAAAGTCGGGAGCATCTGCGACCATCTCGTTAGAAATGCCGGTGAGCTTGGTGATGAAAGGGGAGATTGGGACGCCCGGATTCACAAGCGTCTCGTAAGAGTCGACAATCTTATATCCGTTGTGCAGGTAAACGGCAATTTCCGTAATCTTTCCTGTTTGGGCATTGCCGCCCGTGGTCTCAATATCTGTTATGGCGTAAATCAAAGCGGTTGCAAAGCTACGCATTCCTGGCGTATGGATTTTTAGAATTTGATTCTCACTTTCGCATATATTCATTTCGGAATACCTTTTTGAATGACTGATGTCACATATCAGCCTTGCGCGAAACTGCTTCTTTGGTAGGGACGTTCAGGCTAAATGCGCCAGGGAGACTGCATTTGCTTTCAAAAAGCAGGCTGCAGAGGAAATACCAAGGGGAAAGGGGGGAGCGGCCGAGCCGAATCGCCGTGTCAAACATTTTTTTGATTTACTTTGCCGCCATGTTTGCTCGCATATTTGAAGCCCTTTGCATTCGTTGGTTCAGGTCCAATGGCTGGACCATTTCCCGGCGATTTCCGCCTGACCTCAAAAAGTACGTGCTCGTGGTAGCCCCACATACGAGCAATTGGGATTTTATGGTCGGCATCGCTGCGCGAAAACTTCTGGGACTGAATGTGAAATATGTAGCCAAGAAGGAGATTTTCTTTTGGCCGATCGGTGCTACTATGAAGCGCTTGGGAGGATTTCCCGTAGATCGGACCAAGAATACCAGCTTTGTGGATCAGATTACTGAGCTGTTTAACACCATCGACGATTTTTGCGTGACGGTGACTCCCGAAGGTACCCGCGGTAAAGTCGATAAATGGAAAACGGGCTTCTACCACATGGCCCGTCAGGCAGCAGTCCCGATCATGACTGTGGGGTTTGATTACGAAAAGAAAATTGTGGTGGTCAGTAAGCCTTTCGAAACCACAGGCGATATGGAGGCAGACATCGCAGCTATACAGGCACAGCTTAAGGGAATAGTGCCCCGCCACCCTGAAAACGGCATGTATTAATAGCTGTTTGTTTTACAGAATTTGTGGGACATGTGGCAATCTGAAATTCAGGGCTATAAAATGTTTACAGGGTTTTCAATTTTGAATTTGTTCACAAAAGGCTTTGCAAGCAACAAGATTTCTCTATATTTAAGCCAAAGTTAAGGCAGTTTCACCATCGGTCGAACCTCGCAACCCTTGAACTTTATATATTGTGTGTTTTTTGAGCCTCGCAAGGCTTGAACAGTTAATCTTTTATATCAATCAATAT
>JAIVHQ010000187.1:1621-3605 GCA_020200995.1 Flavobacteriales bacterium | reverse complement strand
ACAAAAGCATAAGTTCCATTTCATTCCCTACTCGACGAATGGCCTGCTGAAGTTGGCTGTTCCTGTCTTTCCAAATATATTTATTGCCGCCTTGGGCAAGAGCGTAGGCGATAAAAAGAGAAAGACAACTTGTTCCGAAATAGTCTGCTCCAAGCGGGAGAAACTTGCGAAACTGCCCTACGTAATCAGGAAGTGCTAATGTGAGAATGGTTGTGACCGAAAAAGCGACAAACAGTAAAACCATGCCGTATATGACACTGTCAAAAATGAGCCTTTGACGGTCGAGTCGCTGTTGTCGGAACTTGCTGTAATTGCTTCTTGTCAGAAAATAGTAACCTGCAACCAATGGAATAATGAGTAAATTCCAGGGCATGGTTCCGAAGCATTATGCCTTTTCGGCTTTCTTGATTCCTTTGAAAAGCTTCGAATCCATGAGCTTTTCAATCAAATCTTTGATTTCTTGCTGCCTGAAAAAATCCTCGGTCTCGATGTACAAACGGCCATCGGAGGTAGACTTGATGTAATTGTTGCTTTCTTTGGACATGGCATAAATTCTTCCCACTAAAGTAGCATCTTTTGCGTGAATCCAAAAGAAGATTGGGAAGATTTGATAAGTGTAGGTTCATGGCGTGAGCACGAATCGGAACCGAGCCTGACCACTGTGATTCCACGCACATCCACCTCCAACCGATTTTTGTATCTTTGCATCTCATAACAGCGCCGTTCAAAATGCCCAAGCCCAAAACATTAATACAGCACAACCCCTTCCGCCGCAGTTTTGCAGCGGTGATGGCCCTTGCTGTGCTGCTGCAAATGGGCATGGTATCGGTTACCTACGCCGCCTGCTCAACCAAAGGAACAGAGCGCATCGCTTTGGGCGAATTCAAATCCTGCTGTGCCCATGAGGCACCTGACTTTACATCGCTTTCGCAAAAATGCTGTGACGTGGAGAAGAGCGAAGCGGTCTTCTTCAGCTTTAAAGACAGCGATAAGGAGCTATCTGATTTTGACGACCTTCTGGCTTCAACCCCTTTTGCGCTTAGTGCCGATGCTTTTGTACCCGTGGCGTTGCGCCACGTTCAGGTCCACCTGAAAATCCCACCGGGCACGGGCCAAACCCTGCTTAAGCGCGACTGCCGCATGAATGTGTGATGAGGAACTGCTTTCATTTTTGAACGCAAGTTTTACCTCAATCGACACATCCCATGAAAAACATATTTTTAGCCCTGACGGGCATTCTCCTGACCGCAACGGCTTTCAGCCAAAAACTCAATGGTGTGGTCGCCGACCGTGAAAACGGTCAACCCATTCCGGGCGTCAACATTGTGTGGGAAGGCACCACCGATGGTACCGCCAGCAGCATCGACGGAAGCTTTAGCCTGGCGATGAAAGACGACCTTCCGCGTACCCTCATTTTTAGCTTCGTCGGCTATGCCACAGTGCAACTCACGGTGGAAGAAGTTCCCGACGAGCCCCTCAAAATTTCAATGGCGCCATCCGTAGATATGGACGCGGTGGAAATCCGCAGCAGCCGCTCCACTTTTAGCATGTCGGCCGCGAGCACGCTCAATGCCGAGCAGATCAACCGCGGTGTGCTGCGAAAAGCCGCCTGCTGCAACCTCTCCGAGAGCTTTGAAACCACCGCCTCAGTCGATGTGGTGATGAACGACGCCGTGACCGGTTCGCGCAAAATCCAAATGCTTGGCCTTGAGGGCATCTATGTCCAAAATCTCTTTGAAGGCATCCCTTTCGCCCGCGGGCTGGGCAATGTGATGGGCTTCGACGGAATTCCCGGGCCTTGGATCAACAACATCCAGCTCACCAAGGGCATCGGCTCGGGAGTGAACGGTTACGAGAGCATGACCGGGCAAATCAACCTCGAATTCCTACCCCCGGATGACCCCGACGAGACCCTCCACGCCGATATTTTTGCGAGCAATCAGGGCAGGTACGAGGCCAATGTGATCTACAACAAGCTCATCGG
>JAIVHQ010000187.1:0-1585 GCA_020200995.1 Flavobacteriales bacterium | reverse complement strand
TTTCAGGCCCGCTTCATCGCCAAGTACAGCAGGGAGGAGCGCACTTCGGGCGAACTCGGCTACAACCGGGATGAGCATTTTGGGCGCACCGAGCTTTACGGCTTCGGACTTGACTATGAGGAGGCGGAGTTTATGGCCAAGCTGGCCTTCCTTTCGGAAGAAAGGCAGGACCGCAGCCTCGGCATCACAGCCGCGTACACCTACACCGACGTGGGCGCATTTTTCGGTAACAATGCCTACGCAGGGACGGAGCACAATGCCAGGATCAATTCTATTTTCGAAACCCGATTCAGCCGCTACAGCGACCATAAAATCCGCACGGGGCTCCACTTTCAGTACGACGATTTTACGGAAGCCTACCGCGATTCGGCCTTTTCCAGAACGGAAATTGTGCCCGGGGCTTTCGCCGAATATACCTACAGCCGTCCGCGGTTCACAGCGGTGCTCGGCGCCCGCAATGATTACCACAACCTCTTCGGAAATCAGTTTTCGCCACGCCTGCACCTCAAGTACGATTTCGCCCCGCTTACCACCATGCGCGCCACCCTGGGTCGTGGATTTCGAGCTCCGAACGCCTTTGCCGATCAGCTCGGCCTCCTCGCTACTTCGCGCGTGGTGCGGGTGCTCGATACCCCGAAGGCTGAGAGCAGTTGGAACACCGGCCTGAGCTTTCTCCACAAGTTTGAGCTCTTCGGGCGCGAGGCGTTCATCAACATTGATTACTACTACACTTCTTTTGAAAACCAACTCGTGATAGACCGCGATGAGGATCCGCAACTCCTGCTTTTCTACAACCTCGATGGCCGCTCCACGGCCCACAGCGTACAGGGCGATTTTCAGGCCGAGCCTTTTCGCGGCCTTGGCGTAAAGCTGAGCTACAAGTACCAGGAGGTGGAGGTGGATTACCAAAGTGCGCGCCTTGAAAAGCCCCTGATTCCCCGCCACCGCGCCCTCTTCAATGTGGGTTACACCACGGGCTCGGGCCATTGGTATTTTGACATTACGGCAAATTACTACAGCAGCCAGCGCCTCCCCGGCACCGCCGGCAATCCGCCGGCGCAGCAATTAGGCAGCCGCGGACAATCATACTATTTGATTCACGGACAAATCACCCGTATTTTCGATAACTTTGAAGTGTATGTGGGTGCCGAGAACCTCAATAATTTTATCCAACCAAATGCCATCGTCGACGCTGAAAATCCTTTTGGCCCGTATTTTGACGCAAGTATGATTTACGGACCGCTAAACGGACGCATGTTTTACGCAGGTGTGCGACTCACTCTAAAAACAAACAAAAAATGAAAACCTTAATCACCCTCTTCAGCATTTTCACTTTTGCCTTTGCGGCAAATGCGCAGCCCGACGAAAGCGGCGAAATTGTGATCTCATCGTCCACCGTTTGCGAAATGTGTAAAAACACCATCGAAAAAGACCTCGCCTATGCCTCGGGCGTAAAAACCGCCCGGGTCGATATCGAGAAAAACGAGATCCATGTCAAGTACAACCCCGATAAGATTAAGGCCCTCGATATCAGGAAGCGTATCAACGAACTCGGCTACGTGGCCGACGACATGAAGCCCACCGC
>JAIVHQ010000408.1 GCA_020200995.1 Flavobacteriales bacterium | reverse complement strand
GTCATGGGCCGCGCCACTGCCGAAATGGCCGGTAAAGCCGACTCGAAGATGATTGCCTCGAAGGTGAAGCAGTTGCTCAGCTGAGTTTAAAAATTGGAAAATTGGAGTTAAAAAGGGAGGTGGGAACCTCCCTTTTTTTTGGTTTTGGGCGAAAGTGTGGTTGAAGTAGTATTGCGATCCTCGGGGCCTTCTATATGAGTGAACAGGTATTTGCGCGGTGTCATGAAGGGCGTAAATCCAGTGTAGCATGGATGCTTCGCTGTGAGTTGCGGGTTTCATACAGTCATCCAAAATATCTATCTTTAATAAATTGTATTCAGCGATGACAAAGCAAAAGTTAATTGAAACGATCCGAAAGATTAATGATCAATCTATTTTGGACGATATTCAGCGTTTGATTCAACTCGAATTGGATGATGAAATTTTTGTGACCGGTCCTGCCCAAAAAAGTGCGATTGAGCAGGCAAGGACAGAAGTAAAGAACGGCCAAACAGTCAGCGCCAACAAAGCTGATAAGGAAATTGATGAATGGCTAAACGAATAGAATGGACGCATCGAGCCCGTAGAGAGCGAAAAGAAATTCTCGCTTTTTGGGTGCGGCGCAATAAATCTACCGTGTACAGCAAAAAACTCAATCAAATTTTTAGAAGTTGGGTATCGTTGCTGAGCAAAAGGCCATTGATAGGGCGAAAAACCGACATTGAAAATGTGCGTGTGAAAATTGTAAAAGACTACCTGATCTTTTATGAAGTCATAGACGAAACGTTATTTGTGCTTTCGATTTGGGACACAAGACAAGATCCTGATGAGCTCAAAATTTCAAAGGCCGGTCGCTAAGCAGTTTCTGAAAGAGGAAGCAATGAGCTTGAGCAGCTGCTCGACCAGATTCAAAAATTGGAAATGTGGAGTTGAAAAGGGAGGTGGGAACCTCTCTTTTTTTGGCTTTTGGCGAAAGTGTGGTTGAAGTAATTTTGTGATCCTCGAGGCCTTTGATAGGAGCGGACAGAAAGCGTGAAAGATAAGAGCGGATTGAAGTCCGTGCTGTCTTAGTACTGCGGTATCGCTTTGAAAAGACTTTTAGTGTACATATATTTGTACATATGAAAAATCAAATTCATCCCATGCTTAGCACCACCCTCTCAGACTTCAGAAAAGATATACGGCGTTATTTTGATCGGGTAACCGACAACTTTGAGACTATTATTATCAATAGGGGAAAAGATAAGGGAGTGGTTATCATGTCGCTTTCCGAATATAATTCTTTGGCAGCTACACAGCATGAGTTGTCGTCAAGAATGAACGAGCAGCGGCTCGATCGCGCTATTGCTAAGCTTGAGGGCGGGGAAGGGTTTAGTAAAAATCTGCCTGAAGGATGAAGCTTGTCTTCGTTGATGAATCGTGGGAAGACTACTTGTATTGGCAGAAAACCGACAAGCAGAAGGTCAAACGCATCAACGAACTTTTTAACCTGAGTTCGATTATTCTTCAGGATTCAGGGCGTCTGTATTTGAATGCCTTAAGATACGCCTAAGCAAGTCGTTTAAGTGAATAAACCGGTGCGTTGGACGGGTGAGGCGTCGAAATGCCCGCAAATTGGCGCAGACTCGTTCATAAAATCCGATCTACTGCGTTGCATTTTCTTGCTTTAGCCCGCTAAAGCTTTAAAAATGCGCCTTGTATATCGATATTTTATGAACGTCTGAAACCCCGAATAACAATCGAACTCAGGTTATTAAATCCATATCCCGTGATCCTTTTAAAGGTGTCGGAAAACCTGAACCCCTTAAATTCAAGTATTCAGGTTACTGGTCGCGACGGATAGATGGTGAGCATCGTTTGGTTTACAGGGTGCAGGGAGATGAAATATTTATTGCAAAATGCCGGTTCCATTATGATTGATCGGCTCCGCTGAATTTGAATTATTGAATGGGTAATGTGCCCTTGCTCATTCTGCAATGACTCCAGGGTTCGAGAATACATTATCA
>JAIVHQ010000186.1 GCA_020200995.1 Flavobacteriales bacterium | reverse complement strand
GGAACGAAGAAACCGTAGTCTTTAAATCGAGCACGCATCTCAGATCCGTCTCCGGCATCGAGGGTCATCCAGCATCCTTTCATTCGGCAGGTTTGATTGATTTTGGCCTCCACTTTAGCTTCGATGCTGTCATTGCCGGCAAGGCGGGCCATCATTTCCTGGGGAAGCAAGGCTCCTTCGGGAGAAATGCTGTCACCGTATACATTTAAGGTGGGCATTTCAACGACTGCTTCGGGTTCGGAAGATTCTGTTTGGGGTTCGCTTGAGCAAGCGTAGAAAGCGAGTAAGGTAAAAGCGAGTAGGACTTTGCGCATGGAGGTTAAATTTTCTGCGAAGATAAATAAAGTAAAGCTTTCTTTTACTTTAGCAGCACCTTGAATTCAGTGCGGCGATTTTTTGCGCGATTCTCGGCCGTGTCATTGGGCACCAGAGGCACCGTTTCGCCGTAACCTTTAAAGCTCATGCGGTTGTGGTGCACGCCTATCTCCTGCAAGTAGCCAAACACCTCAAAGGCCCTGTCAGCACTAAGCACCAAATTCTTATACGGGTCGCCAACATTATCGGTGTGTCCGCCGATTTCAATTTTGAGCTTGGGATTCTCATTGAGGTATTCGGCAAATTCTTCCAGTACTTTTCGAGAGGGCCCGTCGAGGCGGGAGGAATTTACGTCAAACCGAATGTCATTCATGCGGTAGGTCATCCCGGGCTCAATGCGCAGCACTTCCAAATCGAGATCCATCACGGCAGTGGCAGTATCGGCGAGGGTAAAAACACGAGAATTAAATGCGATGTCCTGTTCATCACTATTCACTGACACCACGACTTCCTCTTCTTCCCTGAGGTTGACAACCGCTGCGTAGTGGCCATCAGCTTTGTCAACACTCATTTCCTTGGTCTTTTTGGAATTCACGTATTTGAGTTCAATTTTGGCATCGGTCACAGGGTTGCCCTTACTGTCGTTCACATCACCCTTGAGGATGAGCACTTTCTCGGGCCGCGCCCTTCGGGGAAGATCGAAGGCGTAAATATCAAGGCTGCGCGATGCTTTGGGATTGGAGGATGCAAAGAGCGCCGTAGTTCCATCGGTGCTTACAATAAGTCCGTGCTCGTCTTTTTCAGAGTTGATGGGGTAGCCGAGATTTCGCGGAGTGCCCCAGGTTCCATCTTCGTTTTGGCGGCTGTAATAAATATCATAACCGCCCGCCCCGGGGCGCCCGTTGCTCGAAAAGTACAGGGTGCGGCTGTCGGCGTGCAAAAAGGGACTCTTGTCATTGCCCGCAGTGTTGATGACACCCTCGAGCGGTTTGGCGGTAGACCAAGTGCCGTCAGCTTTGCGGTCTGTGTAGTAAATGTCGATGGTGGGATTGCCATCGTTATCGGGAGTAGAGTTCTCACGGACAGTGGCAAAGAAAAGGGTATTTGCATCGGCAGAAATGGTGGGCTGGGCCTCCCATCCGTCGGAAGTATTCACTGCATCACCGAGGTTTTCCAGGCCCGACCAGTGGAGCTCCTGTTCTCCTTCCTCGTTTGTGATTCGTTCGAAGTGCGACACGTAAATATCGCAGTTCTTGCGATTCGAGGATATCGGTTTGCAAACCGTGACAAACATCTCACGGTTGTCGAGCGAGAGGCTTACCCCTCCGTAATTGTCGCCCACATTGAAGGGGGGCGGCAGCGGTTCGGGCTCGGCGAAGTCGAGGTTCCCCCCCGTTTTTTGGTACCGGGTTCTCGTAAAAGTCTACGTAAAACCTGATTTCCGGAAGGATCTGCGCCACATCCGTCTCCTTCACCTCATGGTCGCGCGAAGTTTTCCCCTTCGATTTATCAAAGAGTAAAAAGGATTCGAGCCGTGGCACGCTCTCTTTGTAATCCTGATTGGCATAGTGAATCAAGCCTGCATAGTAGTACGCGTCTGCATGATAATCGGGGCATTTCTCGATCACCTCTTCAAAAGTCCTGAGTGCGGTGGCCTGGCTCTCATTACGCATGGTCGCGAGTTGGTACTGCATCCGCGCTTTCGCAAATAGGCATTGAATGCAGTCGGGGTCGGCCTCGACAGACTTCTGCAATAGCTCATAGCGTTCCACTTCCGTGAGGTTGGGGTCGTTGTACGATTTCTCGTAAAATTTCATAGCCTTTCGGCTTGAAGAAGGCCCGCAAGGATCTTGTGCCAATGTTGTTCCTGTTGAAAAGAACAACAGACATACAGCAGAAACCAAAATGCATTGAATGCTGCAGCAGCCCTTTTCGAGCACCGAATACTTTAAAAAAACTTTTATCAACGTGTGAGACATTGAATGCTGTTCTGTTAATAAAACGGCTTTTCGCAAAAGACGTTTAAGTATTTGTCAATTTTCTGACAAAATGCGGTCCGATTCTTCCCTCGCTTTCTTCATAATGTCGTCAGCACGTTTCTTTCCTTCCTTTTCGACCTGGTCGGCGCGCTTGTCCGCTTCCTCTCGGGTTCTATCGGCTCCGGCTCGGGCGGCAGCTTTGGCAATGGGATTACTTCCTGCTTCTTCCATGAGCTTTTTAGCGGCATTGTCCCCCTCCTTGCGGATACGCTCTGCAGCATCAGCCGATTCCTTTTTCACACGGTCGGCCTGCTTCTGTGCATCGGCTAGTATTTTATCGGCCCTTTTTTTCGCTTCTTCGCGGGCTTTGTCCTTGGTGTCGTCAATCACTTCTTCCACTTTCTCTTTCACCGCTTCTTTGGCCTGGTCCTTGGCTCCCTTCACTCCGTCTTCCATACCTGCGAATGTTGGGGTGACTTTGGGATCTTTGATATCACCGTGAATGCGGACATCCACATTGATGTTCTCGCCCATGCTCATGGAGCCGCCAAGCAAGGCGTTGGCCTGTCCGAGCAGTCCCTCGGCCATTTTGTTAAAATCGCTGCCCATTTCGCTGCGGGGCACCTTCATCTTCATCAGGTATTCGATTTCCTGCTCGAAGCTCGTGTATCCCGATACGTTGGCTGACATTTGGTTGATCTTCACATCAAAGGGCGAAGTGGT
>JAIVHQ010000407.1 GCA_020200995.1 Flavobacteriales bacterium | reverse complement strand
TTCGAGGGCCTGCTCATCGTCTTCGTGGATGATCGGCAGAAGTGCACCTGCGAATACGCCCATGTTCCACTGCGCGATACCAGGCTGCTTGCCGAATGCATAGCGGCCCGTGCGGTCGATAGAGCTGAATACGGTGAGCGGGTGGTAGGCGTTCATAAAGGCGCAGGGGCCGAAGTCGAAGCTCATTCCGCCGATGTGGGTGTTGTCGGTGTTCATGACGCCGTGGATAAAGCCGACGCGCATCCACTCGCATACGAGGGCGATCTGCTTGTCCATCACGGCTTCGAGGAGGGCGTACGCCTTGTTTTCGGCTGTCGCCAAATGAGGGTAGTGGCGGTCGATGGCGTAATCGGTGAGGGCGCGGAGGTCGTCTACCTCGAGGAATTGGCGGGCGTACTCAAACGTGCCGACGCGGAGGTGGCTCGACATCACACGGGTGAGGACGGCGCCGGGCTCGGGGCCGTTGCGGAGCACGGGTTCGCCGGTGAGCGTAACGGCCAGGCTGCGCGACCCGGCGATGCCCAGGTGGTGCATGGCCTCGCTGATGAGGTATTCGCGTAGCATGGAGCTCAAGGTGGCGCGGCCGTCGCCGCGGCGCGAGTAGGGGGTGGGGCCGGAGCCCTTGAACTGAATGTCGAAGCGCTTGCCCGCGGTGTCGATCTGCTCGCCGAGGAGCACAGCGCGTCCGTCACCGAGCATGGTGAATCCGCCAAATTGGTGACCGGCATAGGCCTGCGCAAGTGGCTTGGCGCCTTCGGGAAGAGTAGTGCCGGAAAACACCTGTGCCAGCTCTTCATCAGAGCTGTCGCCGAATCTGATGTCGAGTTCGCGGGCGAGGGATTCGTTGAAGAGCAGCATCTCGGGGGCCGCCACCGGCGTGGGGTTCACGCGGCTGTAAAACCGCTCAGGAAGGCTGAGGTAACTGTGGTCGAAATTGAAAGAAGGAAGCATGGTGCAAAGGTAAGCAAAGGAGGGGGGAAGGGGGTGATTCAGCACACGGACGGCATCGCGGGAGGTGCGAGTCGAAAAAGTATGCATGTTTAATTTGAGGCTGAGATGATGGCTTCAACAGACTTGAAAAATTAAAAAACTGAATATTTATATAAAAATCTGAGGGACTGATTCACTTACAGAATGACGACGCGCCCTTGTTCACTCCACCCGTTGCGGTTGGTTACCTCATAAATGTAGGCGCCTGCGGGGTGGTTGGACAGATTTATTTCAATTTCAATCGTGTTTTCATTGAAATTTACTTGTTCCACCAATTTCCCGCTTCCCGAAAACAAGCGAAAGGTAAACTCCCCGCTGACGGTCGAATTGATTTCAATGGTCATGAAATCTTTGGTCGGATTCGGGTAGGTGCGCACCAAGGCCCCGGCGTTTTCAAATTCGCTTGAACTCAGTGATTCTACATTCACAAAATATAAAAGCGGGCCGCTCACTTCACAACCTATCGAATCTGTTTTGGTCAGGTAGTAGGCGACCGATTCTTCAGGCTTGGCCCAGAATGAAAGGCTTGTAGAATCGGTGAGGCCGTGGTTGGGACGCCAGAGGTATTCGTATGGAGGGAAACCACCGTACACGTTTTCCCACCCGGAAAGAAAAACAGAATCGCCTGCATTGATGGTGTAATACATTTGGCCAAAGTGAAACGCCCAGGCCGCAGAATAAACTTGAACAGTATCAATGCTTGTAATCCCGGCGGCATCGGTCACGGTGAGCATGAATTCGACCGTATCGATCTCACTGAGGTTCTGGGGAATGTACTCGGGGTTTGCGACGGTGGTATCGTTTAAAAAATCAGAGGCAGATAAGTTAATGACGAAGTTTCCCGAACCAAGTGTGTACGATGCTTCCCAGGTAAAGGTATACGGCGGCGTTCCACCCGTTGCAGTCGGCGCCCCACCGATGATCGCTTCTTCGTTTACACATGCGTAAACATCCGGCCCTGCGTCAGCCGTCACTTGGGCAAAAGTGTGTCCGGCAAATACTGCAAAAAATACTGT
>JAIVHQ010000242.1 GCA_020200995.1 Flavobacteriales bacterium | reverse complement strand
GGGCAGGGTCGGTGCCCGTCATGCTGATCCACCCGGTTTCGGCCTGGAGCACCACGTCGTAGGCGGCCTTGTCGCTGTGTTCAAATCCGTCGAGGCCGATGAAGATCAGGTTATCATTGAGTGCAGCAAGGTCTGCATAGGCCACTCCGAGCTTGGCGGCGGTTTCTGCCCGGTAGTTGGTGAGCACGATGTCGGCATCTGCTATTTCGGAGTAGAGGCGATCGCGGTCGGCGCTGTCGCGTAAATCCAAAAACAGGTGGGTTTTGCCCCAATTTACCGAGCAGAAATAGGCCGATGGCCCGTCCTTGGTTTCGCCCGGGAGGCGCCATTCGCGGGTGGCATCACCACCCGCCGGTTTGTTTTCTACCTTTATGACCTCTGCGCCGAGCTCGGCAAAAAACATGCCCGCGGAAGGCCCGGCCAGTACAGCGGCCAGCTCCACGACTTTTAAATCTTTAAAAAATTCAGACATGAACTTCCGTTTTTTACAAATCCTCCTCATTGCCGTACCGATTGTGATCCTCGGCTGCGCCAACAAGGCTCTGCACAAAGATGCGGATTCCGCCGAAACCCCGCCACAAACACAATCTGCCGAGGTGAGCACCGAACCGCAGGCGTCCGTCGATACCTCCTCGCCCGCCGATTTTCCGGTAAACGGACCTGAAGACAATCCCTACCAGGTCACCCTCAGCCCCGGCGACAACATCCCTGCCATCTTTCGCCGCCTCACCGCCGAAGGCCGTGTGCAGCGCATCCTCTTTACGCCGGGTATCTACACCATCACCGACACCCTCCACCTACCACGCACGGGCGGCCTCGTGGTGATCGACGGGCAGGGGGCCAGGCTTAATGTGCGCCGCGATGTTCCCGTATTTTTCAGCCTTCCGGCAAATCAGCAGGAAGCCATGGTGTACAACAAGACCCGCTACCTGATCGAGAATTTCAGCGCGGTGGAGGGCGGCGATAAAGGAGTTTTTATCGGTTCGAGCTTCAACTCTGTGATTCGCAATGTCGAGTTCATTTCGCAGCGCACCGCCGCCGTCGATCTGGTTTTTTGCCTCATGTGCTCCCTCGAAAATCTCTTGGTTACCAATCCTTTTCACGACGGAATCGTACTGCGCAGCGGACTCAATAGCGACACCCGTGAGCACGCCTGGCCCAATACGAGCTACAACAATTCGCAGTGCAACCACACGGTGGTGCGCAGCTGCAGGGTGTACAACCGCAAGGATACCAAAGGAACGTCTTTCAAGGTGTTGCAGAGCACCGGTGTGCGGCTGGTCGATTGCATTTCTGAAGGTTGGGTCAATGCGCGGGCCGTATTTTTTGACGCCGATCGCTGCACCACGCCACAGTCCGAGTGTGGTCATTCAGCATTGCACCAATAATTTTTATGATTTCGGGAAAGTCTGGAAAAACGGGGAGCGCCCGGGAGCGCCCATTTTCAAAAATTATTTTCGCACTTCTGCCGATTTGGTCCGATGAGGTTTTTTTAATTTTGATCGGACTTCTCTGGTCGGGGAGGGGTGGGCGAGAATTGAGCGGGTTTCGTCCGCTATGGTTTGAGATGAACTGTTAAAATTTAACGTTGTTCGTCAGGACGCTACGGGCACAGCAAATGTTTTTCAGTCCTTTTGAGTGTTAATTTTCAGAAAGATTGGAATGGACTGAAAATGAACTTCGCACACTTTATGCCATCCACGATGTGGATACCTTGAAAAGCATCTCATGGAGCGCAGCGGAATAATCGAGACCATTTGAAATCAAATATTGCGATTCAAGACGCTCTCGATACATTTTTCAGTCCAGCCCAATCTTCTGAATTGAAACTTTAAAAACGGACTGAAAAACACTCGAGCTGACGATCATAGTGAATTAGGAACTGTTCATTTTTAAACAATAAGCGGGTAAAGCCTGCTCATTTCTCGATGTGACGATCATTTTTTATTGTAAATATTTCATTTTAGGAGGTTCGTCACATCGAGTGCCGCGACGAAGGAGCGGTGTATCGAGATGCTATTACTAATTCATTCCGTTTCCATATTTTCTCGATACATTTTTCTTGACACTGAAGGTTCTGTGGCTATGGAAGGTTGCTGCAGCCGTGAAAACCGCCGCATGCCCCTTTTAAATATTACACGGATTATTTTTTATTCGAAGTTTTCAATTACATTTGCACTCCGAAAATTGCCCGGGTGGTGAAATTGGTAGACACGCCATCTTGAGGGGGTGGTGAGCTAAGCTCGTGCTGGTTCGAATCCAGTCCCGGGCACCCCAAAAAAGAAAACCGCTGTACTTGATGTGCAGCGGTTTTTTCGTTTGTACCGGTTTCAGCGCATGTTTCAGATGCGAAATTCGATTCAAGTAATCGCGGTTGTCCAACCGAACATTGAGCACAGATAACTGTGACTAGATAATGATCGGAGTTGAACCGCGTAGCGGTGACATGATTGTAGCCCACGGCGCGAGCCGTGGGTTGATGTCGGCGCAAGGCACAGGTTTTGGCGGCATTTTTGACCCGCAAAAATGATGACAAAACCGATTTTCGGAGACAGCGATAATCAACAGGTTAAATCTGCTTATGTAGTAGCCTATGCCTTACTCAGCTCTATCAGCGTAATCTCCGGCGCCATGCCCACCCTTCCGGGAAAACCGATGTAGCCAAAACCGCGGTTCACGTAGACGTGCTGCGAGCCCTCGGTATAAAGTCCGCCCCAGCGAGGGTAGCGGTACTTCACGGGGCTCCACTTTACAATGCCGGGAATCTCCACACCAAACTGCATGCCGTGGGTGTGGCCCGCCAGGGTGAGGTCGACGGCGGTGTCACCGCGCACTTCGGCGTCCCAGTGGGAAGGGTCGTGCGACATAAGGATTTGAAAGCGCTTGGAATCCGTTTCCTCCATGGCCTTTCCGAGCTTGCCGTACTTGCTAAAGCCACCCTGACCCCAGTTTTCGACGCCGATGATCTCGAGCGGCTCACTCTCGCCGTCGGGAGCGAATTTCACATTCTCGTTGAGCAGGAGTTTGAAGCCCAATTCCCCGTGGTATTGATGCAGCCGCTTGATATTGGCCTCGCGGGCCTCTGCACTCGACCATTTTACATAATCGCCGTAATCATGGTTGCCCATGATGCTGTACTTGCCATATCGTGCCTTGAGTTTGGAAAGAACGGGCTCCCAGCCCTCGAGTTCCTCAGCGTAGTTGTTGACCATATCGCCGGTGAAGAGGATGAGGTCGGGCTTCAAGGCGTTGACCTTTGCCACGCCCTCGGCCACGGCTTCATGGTTGTTAAAGAAGCTGCCGATGTGGATATCGCTGATGTGCACCACGCGCAGTCCTGATGCCCAGGCGGGCAGGTGGTCAAAGCTCATTCGCTCGGTCATGGTGCGAAATTGGTATCGACCACGACCAATTCCATAAAGGATGCTGACGAAGGGGATGGCCGCCAGCACCCATCCGATTCTTGTCAAAAACTGCCACCGCGTGATTCCCATCCCCGCCGGCGTATCGGGCGAGGTGGTGCGAATAAAGTAGGTCGGCCCGAGGTTGTAACGGTACACGGCGTAGGCGATGAAACTGTACACCACGAGCGAACTCACCAAATAACCCGCGTAGGCGAGGTAGCGCCACATCGGCGTTTCCCATCCCGAGACACTCATCTTGAGCGCTTTGAAAGCATAGAGATCGATGGCGACAAACACGAGTATAAACAGGACAAAAGGTAGGATAGCTCTCATGGTTTAAGTTCGACGCGAAAATAACGTTAATCGGCGGGGGATGTTTGATAAATCTGACGTGCGGTCCTTATCCCTGAAAAGCGGAGTTTATGTGAATAATTTACCGTGAACTTTATCGGAAAGTACATGTTTATAACCCATTGAGACACCTGAATAATTACCCCCAAAGCGATGTTAGCTTTTTGCTTTGTCAAATCAAATGAAGGCAGTATATTTGCACCCGCTTTCAGGAAAAAAACCTGATTCCGTAGCTCAGCTGGTAGAGCAATACACTTTTAATGTATGGGTCCTGGGTTCGAGCCCCAGCGGGATCACAGAATGAAGAAAAGCCCTCTGATTATCAGAGGGCTTTTTTTAGTGTCCGACAGTCTGATTGGCGCCGCTTTGGCGCTTTTTTTAAGGTCCGTTGGGTGCCTGCTTGGCACCTTATGATTTCGCAAAACTGAACTTCGCCCGCCGCCTTCCATACATTCGTGTAAATTTACCAGCAGAGCGGGGCATTCATTTGTTAAGCCCAACCGAATTAATCTCATCCAATATATGAAAACTACCCGCACCTCTGTCCTTGTCCTACTTTTTTTAACCACCCTCTCTGCGTCAGACTGTGGCCGAGCGTCCGAACCTAAAGAGGATTCAGATCCTGCTGAGACAAGTGCAGAATTTAATCCGGAGTATTCAAAGCGCCTTGCTCATGGCGGCCGAGGGGGCCGATGGTGAAACCCTTCGGGAGATTAAAGAAGCCCTTCATATCTCCGATTTCGACAAGCCCGCCATGCGCAAGGTTTACAAAGACCTGGCCGCATCGCTTATTTCCGAACCCGAGAGTGCAAAACTCAGACTGGCCAATGCATTTTTCTATGACGAGGGTAGGGTCTACACCAAGGAGAACTTCATGAGCACCATTCGTGACCACTACAACGCTGAAATCATCAACCGCGATTTCTCTCCGCCCGATGCTCCCGGCGCGGTCAATGCCTGGGTGGCCGAACAGACGGAAGGGAAAATCAAAGAGGTCATTGACGATATTAAGCCCGAGCAGGTGGCTTTTCTCCTCAATGCCCTCTACTTTCGCTCCGATTGGGCAGACGGATTTGCCGAAGAGGCCACCCGATTCTCGGCCTTCACCTGTAGCGATGGCACCGTTGCGGAAGCTGCCATGATGCAAAGGGACGGCAACCTGCTCACTGCCGAGGTGGACGGATTTGTCGCAGTCAATCTTGCTTTTGCCGATTCAGTTTTTTCGCTCACGGCCATTCGCCCCAAGGATTTTATTCCCGACGATACTGCTTCGCTAAAAAAAATCAACTCAAACCTTTTGGAAAAGCTGGATGCCGCCATGGGGCAGGGGCGCGTGATGCTGCGACTGCCTAAAACTGAGCTCAAGTTCGGCGAAAGCCTGATTCCGAACCTCAAAAGTATGGGCGTAAAGAATGCATTTTCAAAGCCCTCAGCAGATTTCTCATCGTTGGGCACAGCCGCTGTGGGAAATTTGTACATCGACCTCCTGCGCCATGATGCCGTATTAGTGATCGATGAACGCGGTGCCGAGGGCGCGGCGGTGACCACGGTGGGAATCGGGGCGACTTCTATGCCTCCCGAAATTTCTTTTGATGTGCCCTATACCATCGTTTTGCGCCACGCCGAAACGGGTGTTGTTCTCTTTTTGGGACAAGTCAACCAACTCGGCAATCCTGTTGTTGCCGAGTGAAGGAGGTCTTGTTTCCAACCTAAATACTTTTAAAGGAACATTGAAAATGAGTTATATAGATCTTTTGCAACCGGTAATCGTCCTGTCCAAAGCGATCGGTACATTTCTCCGCGAAGAGCAGTCATCAATCATGCAATCCGACATCAGCTTTAAAGGCCGCAGCAACGACATGGTGTCCCGCGCTGACAAGGAGGCGGAGCGCCGATTTGTAGAAGGGCTGGAAAAACTCCTGCCCGAGGCCGGCTTCATTGCTGAGGAAGGGACGAGCACCAAAAAGGGAGAAGTCTACAACTGGATCATCGACCCCCTCGACGGCACCACCAACTACCTTTACGGCATTCCTTTTTACTGCACCAGTGTGGCATTGCGCCAAAATGATGAGATTGTGCTTGGTGTGATCTACGATCCCGTACATGACGAGTGCTTCAGCGCGGCCAAGGGCGAAGGCGCACGCCTGAATGGTAAGCCCGTTTCTGTGTCAGCGCAGGATGACCTCTCCATGGCACTGGTTGCGATGGGTTTTCCCTATGATGACCGAGGCAAAATGTCGACGTATCTCCAACTTCTGGATAATGTGAACGCGCGTACACGCGGTATCCGCCGCCCCGGCGCAGCGGCCCTCGACATGGCCTATTTGGCCTGCGGACGTTTTGAAGTGTTTTACGAGTATGGACTCAGCCCGTGGGATGTGGCCGCCGGCAGCTTGATTGTCGCGGAAGCGGGAGGGAAGGTCACCGATTTTGACGGGGGTGATGATTTTCTGTTTGGAGAACACATCTTATGTGCCAACACAAAGCTTCATGCTGAAATGCTGCCTTTGCTCAACGATTGGCCTTAGGGTAAGCAGTGTTCGGTCTTTTAAAAAACAGAGACGTATCGAGTCAAAAATTTAACCTGCGCTAAGGATGTCGAAGATTCCAATCCTGAAATGCAAGAAAATCAAAACTGCCACAAGGTGATGATCACCAGTGCCCGATCGCAGGAATAAATTAAAATCGTCTATTGCCTTCAGGCCACAACGTCGTCTTTGAGGACTATTGCATCTTCGTACATATCGATCTTGCCGGTCTCCACGTTGTACATGGCGCCGAGCAATCCGATTTCACCGCTATCGAGCATCTCTTTGAGCACAGGGCTTTTCTCCTGAATCTGCGCCACCACGTGGTGCACATTGATGTCGGCTACCTTGTCTACAAAGTCTGAGTTTCCTGAGTTGCGATCCGTTTTATGTGATGTTTCGGCGTCCACGGCCGGCTTTATCTTGCTCAGCAGGGCAGTGAGGTTTCCCATTTCTGCTCCGTCGCAGGCGCCTTTCACAGCGCCGCATTTGGTGTGGCCGAGCACGACAATAACTTTTGATCCGGCGAGCTTGCAGGCGAATTCCATGCTTCCGAGAACGTCTTCATTCACGATATTTCCGGCCACGCGGCAGCTGAAAATATCTCCAACGCCCTGGTCGAATACGATTTCGGCGGGAACGCGTGAATCAATGCAGCTCAGCACCACGGCAAAGGGGTACTGGCCCGAAGCGGTCTGGTTTACCTGACTGAGCAGATCTCTGTCGTACATGCGTTTGTCCAAAAATCGGAGGTTGCCGTTCTTTAAGAGTTCGATGGCCTGGCGGGGGGTGATTTTTGCCTGGACTTCTTTGGAAATGGTTTTCATATCAGCGGGAATTTCTTTTTTGAATTGACTGGCGTAAGATACATCCTATGTTACAAAGCCCAAGGCATTGCATCGACGGCTGCGGAAAATTGGGGCAGATAAAATTTTAGATAACAATTACTTGAGGCAATAAGCGATGACAGGAACTTTATGAAAGTTTTGCGTTCACTGAGCAAGCAACCGGATTTTACACCGTTTCCGGAAAGGGAAAAGATTAGAAGGTCACCGCCAACTTTAAATTCACCCGTCTCGCGGTAAGGAAATTAGGTACACCATATTGACGACCGCCGCTTTCGCGGATGAAGGTGTACGAGATGGTGTTGTTGATGTCGAGCAAGTTCCAAACTTCGACGCTGATAAAGGCCGAATTGAATTTGCCGAAGAGGCCTTTGTCCGGATTTTTAGATGATTTGAGGTCTTTCGAAAAACCGATGTCGACACGGCGGTAAGGCCGGTACCGCTCGGTTTGCTGCCAGCGCTGAAAGTTGGGCGGTCCAAAGGGCAGCCCGGAGCCGAAGGTGAGGTTTACATGCACCTTGAACGATGGAAAGCTCGGCATTTCGTCCTGAAAAAACATGTTGAAAAACACGAGCTGATCGGTGGGGCGTGGGATGAATCCGGGGAATACAGTGTCAGTGGCAACAGGGATATTGTTGGCAGTAAAGCCTGGAACGATCTCTTCACCGTCGCTATTAAAATTGCGAAGATAGAAGTCGTCGACAAGGTCCTCCTGCGTGTGCAAAAAGCTAAGGTTCATCCACGATTCGATGCCGGGGATGAATTCTCCATGGATTTTCATGTCGAGCCCGGTGGCAAATCCGTTAGAAATTTGATCGCCGTAATAGCGCAAGCGGATATTGTCAATTTCATAAGGCACCAGGTTGCTGAGGTGCTTGTAGTAAGCTTCGGTAATGTACTTGAAGTCGCGGTCCCAAATTTTGAAATTGATATCAGCACCTACCACGAAGTGAATGGCTTGTTGAGCGCGGTTTTCGGTGTTAATGCTACCGTCGATGGCGCGAAGCTCGCGGTAAAATGCCGGTTGGTGGTAGTAGCCGGTGCTGAACCTGAATACCACGTCGCGGTTTAAGATAGTGCTGTCGTTGACTTGCTTTTGCCACTTGGGCTTGTAGGCTATGGTACCGCGAGGACTTACGGTCGTTTGCTCGTTGAAACTCCAGTAGTGTGCACGCACCCCTGCCGTGGCCGTGAGCTCCGCCTCATTGGGCAATAGCAGGTCCCAGCTGTTTTGCACGTAGGCCATCATGCGGTGAGAGGCGATGGTATTGCCACCTTTGATGACGTCGTTCATCAAAATCTCGTTCGTCGGATTGATGGGGGTGGCATAACCGGCTGAGTCGATGTACTGATATTCGCTGAGGCGGTCGGTGATATCGTCGATGCGCCAGGAGGCACCCCACTGCAGAAACTTGTTGTCGATGGTTTTGAACCCGCGGTGCTGGAAATTGAACACTGTCGCGTCGATGGAATTTCTAGCGTGTTGCAAAAATGAGCCGATTCCGCGGTTGCGGGCCACATCGCCGAAATTGTCGTCGCCGAGGTCGCGCTCGAGTTCATCGAGGCTGTACTGCCCGAAGATGCTGAAGTTTTCCTCTTCGATGGTCCTGAATGCGGAGGCGATAAATTTGAGTTTGGTGGAGCTGTTGGGCCTGTTTTCGAGTGATACGGCTCCAAAGAATGTCTCGAATGAAGTGAGTTCCTGTCCTTCAAAGAAAACGCTGAAGCGCAGGGCCTCGTTGAAACTTCCGAACTGCGTTTGTCGTGTTCCCGGCACAAAGCGGTAATTGTTGGCTGAGTAGTTTCCGAGGAATGCGGCCTCCCAGTTTTTACTGATTTTATAAGTCCAATAGGTTTGAACATCGGTAAAGTCGGGGCGGTAATCGCCCTGCGTATCCAGGGTACCCAGCACGTATTGGTTTGTAAAATACCGCACACCTGTTACTTGGGTCAGCTTTTGATTTTTAGAAGTCGATTCGAGCGATACTGACCCTCCGAGGAGGCTTGCGCTAAAACTGCCGCCGAAGTTTCGAGGCTTTTTGTAGCGGATGTCGAGCACGGAACTCATGCGGTCACCATACCGCGGCTCAAATCCGCCCGCGCTGAAGTAGATGCTCCCTACCATGTCGGGGTTGGGAAAGCTCAAACCCTCTTGCTCACCGGAGCGCGCCAAAAAGGGGCGGTACACTTCGATGTCATTTACATAAACAAGATTTTCAGCGTAGCTACCGCCGCGCACGCTGTACACGGAGCTCAGCTCATTGCTGATTTGCACCCCGAGCTGGGAGGTGAGGACACTCTCGATGCCCTGCTGAACCGTCGGGTTGATTTTAATGTCTTGGATGGGAACGGCTTGCATGGCCGTTTTTCGGGAGCGGTCTTCCAGAATTTCCACTCCTTGTATTTCGAGGTATCTGAGTTTAAACCGCAATTCAACCGTCTCACCCGCACTAGCCGACACGGTTTCTGATACTTTTTTAAATGAAGTGTGGCTCACTTCAATGAGGATGTTTTCGCCTGCGCGTAATTCGAGGCTGAAAGCTCCACGCTCGTCAGTGAAGGTGCCGGCGCCCTGCTTTCTGACGTACACATTTGCAAACTCAATAGGCACACCCTTTTCGTCGACTACCTTTCCCGACACCACCGACCTCACCTGAGCCGAAGACATTAACGGCAGCAAGAGCGCAGCAAAAAATAAGATGATTCCCAACCTCAAACCCAAAGGAGCTTCGTTCATTTCAAAACCGCAAACATAACAGATTTATACGTGGTATTATTGCCCGCCGCGTTTTCGTTCAGTTTGAAAGTCTCCGCGTTTCCAAGCTTGTACAAATTGGGACCATGCCACGGGGTTCATTAGCTGAATGGGAGTGGCTTGCCCCGCGTGGTACAATTGACTTTGGTATTGCTGCATGGAAGACTTAAAGGTTTCACCGCCCGATGGCATCATATTGTCCATACGTGTGATGAGGTCTCCTCTCTGAAGGTTGCGCTGCGCGCGGTCCACGTCTGTATCGGGGAGGCGCATTGCAAGAAATGCTTCCTTGAATTGCTCTCGGGTCGGCCACGGATAAATGGTCGTTTCGTTGAGCATAATTGTGTCCCTGACCAAGACTTGCATCAATGAATAACGGTTGCCTTCCAGCGTGTCAGGTATAGAGTACTTTGCTCTGTGAAAACCAATTGAGGAAAAAACCACTGAGTCACCCTTCTGGGCTACGAAAGAGAAATAACCGTAAATGTCCGTGGTGGTGCCTCTGCCCGAATTGGCAATCATAACGTTGGCAAAAGGTACGGGGTTCAGGCTGTCGTTGGTGATCACCACACCCGAAAACTGAATGAGGTCTTCGTCGGTTTGGGCATATCCCGAAGCCGCTGCAAAGACAAGCAAAGCGGCAATTGCTGCGGTTTTGAATTTATCCATCGTCCAAAATTACGGGTTTTTGCGGGATTGGCTTTTATTCTGACGCTCAAATTGTCTATTTTAGCCATATACAATTATTCTACCGTGAAAAAACATTTATCATTTGCCTTCATTTTTCTCTTTTATCATGCTTGTTTACAGGCCCAGGTTTCTGTGGATGGAAGCAATTTTACAGGGCCTTCCACCCAAATCACTTACCTGACAAGCTCGCCCGGGTTTGCGCTTGATTTTGATTTGGAAACAGCGGGAGGTGACCTCGAATGGGACATAACCGATTTTGAAAGCGCTGTTGAGCAAGTTGAGTTTTACGAGGACATTGCCGACATGGGGTTCTTTTATCAACTGGTATTCAGTAACCCTGGTAGCCCGGAAGTGTTGGCGACCCACGCCATTGAAAGTGTAGACCTCGAAGGTATCGATGTGGATATCGATCTACCCGTCGAGCTATCGGATGTTTATCAATTCTACCGCAATGATACAACCGGGTACTACGAAGTAGGGCTCGCCTTTTCTGTTTCGGGATTTCCATTGGTGACACCTTACGACGATACTGACCGCATTTATAAATTCCCTTTAACTTTCGATGAACGCGATACTTCTTCAGTCGCTTTCGAAATCGAGCTTCCCACACTTGGGTTTTATGGCCAGGACGGGATGCGCTACAGCCATGTTGATGCCTGGGGTACTTTGACCACCCCCTATGGCGAGTATGAGGTGCTCAGGGTGAGGGCAGAACGCCTGATTACCGATACCATTTCAATCAGTGAGTTCGGCATTGAGCAAACCATCGAGCGACCCTTACAGATCGATTATGCATGGATTTCACCCGATCACCCGGGTGAGATTCTTCGCGTTTCCACCATCGAGGGGCAGGTTGTCAGCATAGAATTGCTCCTCGATGAGGATGAAGACGTGGTGAGCACGAAACAAACGGATGGTGATCCGGCAATGGTGCGCATCAGCCCCAATCCCGCATCCACGGCCGTTACGGCTCACTTTCCCGCCGATCTGGGCACCTACTTCATCACCGACCTCACAGGCAAAACGGTGGCATCGGGTTCCGTGCGCGGTGGCTCGCATGTGATCGATGTTTCGGCATTTGCAGCGGGTGTTTACCTTCTTGGTTTTACCTCAACGGAGGGACATTTCGCAGTAGCCAAGCTCGTGCGCACCGATTTGCGCTGATTTAGTAGCTTTTTCGTTGGCATCCCTTTCCGGAAAAATCGTGGAAATGCCGCTTGCTTGAAAATCCACGTGCCGTTCTTATCACCGCCCGATTCCTTACCTTTGCAGCATGCTTCAGTTCAAGAAAGTGGCCTTCTACACCCTCGGCTGCAAACTCAATTTTTCGGAAACGAGCACCATCGCCGAGCAGCTTACAGGCGCAGGCTATGCGCGTGTTAAGTTTGAAGACGATCCCGATGTGTTTGTAATTAATACATGTTCGGTGACCGAGAATGCAGATAAAAAATGCCGTTCAGTGGTGCGCAAAGCGCTGCGTGTGAATCCTGAAGCGGTGGTGATTGTGATCGGTTGCTACGCCCAACTCAAGCCCGAAGAGATCGCTGACATTCCGGGGGTGAATCTAGTGC
>JAIVHQ010000406.1 GCA_020200995.1 Flavobacteriales bacterium | reverse complement strand
CTACAAAGGTAACACCCTGTCGACAATCACGGCGATTCAGCCCGACGGGATTTCAACTATTTTTTAAACAAGATTGCCCCGAAGTACTCAGGGAGTCTCTATTACTTCAAATTCGGTGCGGCGATTCAGGGCGCGTCCCTCTTCGGTACCATTGGATGCGATCGGCTTTTCGCTGCCGTAGCCGCGGGTCTCCACCCGGTCTGCATTTACATCGAATATTTCCGTGAGGTAGGTCTTCACCGCTTTGGCCCGACGTTGGCTGAGGTCGAGGTTGTATTTGTCTCCTCCTCGATTGTCGGTGTGACCTGAGAGGCGGATGCGGATGCCTTGGTTTTCATCCAAAAATTCGGCAAGGGCCTTGAGCTCGCCCGACGAGCGCGACACCACTACATCTTTGTCGGTGTCGAAAAATACATTGCGGAGGACGATGGAACTACCCGCAGAAGGTTTTTTGAGCCGTACTTCAATGGCATAGGACTCGCCCGCTCCTTTGCGCTCGAGCACAAAATTTTCGGAGTGGTAGAGGTAGCCTTCGGCCTTCACCGAGAGCCCGTAAGTCTTTCCGGTGGGTAACGACAAGAGAAAGGTGCCGTCGAGTGGATCCGATTTAAACTTCATGGGCGCCTCTAATCCATCCACATCAAACAATTCAAGCCTCGCTTCAACAGGTTTTCCTGTAAGGTCATCTACCACGACACCTTCCGCATAAGTCACGGGTACAGGTTGCACTGATTTGGGCAGGGTAAAGCTGTACAGATCGAGGCCGCCAAATCCGCCTTCGCGATCGCTCGCAAAAAGGGCTATTTCGCCGTCCGGGCCCACATGGAGGCTGTTCTCGTCGTTGTGGGTATTGATGGGATAACCGAGGTTTTCGGCCTGCTGCCACTGTCCGTTTGGATCTTTTCGCGATACGAAAAGATCCATCCCACCCATCCCGGGGTGGCCGTCTGATGCGAAATAGAGGGTTTCGCCGTCGGGGTGAATCATCACCGATTCTTCCTTGCCGGGGGTGTTGATTGCGGGTGGCAGGGGCTCAGGCCGCGACCATGTATCATCGGCGAGTCGGCGGGTCACATAAATGTCCTGGTCCTGGATGCCCTGTCTCGACTGTCGTCCTCGCACGAAATAGAGCGTATTACCATCGGGTGAAAGACTCGGCTGGGTTTCCCAAAATTTGGAATTGACGGGCTGACCGAGATTCTCGGGTTGGTTCCACCGATTGCCAACCCGGTGGGCTATAAAAAGATCGCAGCTTCCAAAGCCCTTGCGCCCGGGACCATAATCGCCCATGATCTCGCAGGCTGTAAAAACGAGTACGCGCCCGTCGGCCGAAATGGAAGGCGCTCCTTCGTTGAACACCGTGTTGATTTCGTACAAGGGGCTGCTCGGCTGCCATGCGCCGTCTTCAAATCGGCTCACAAAAAATTCTTCGTTTTTGCCCTTGAAGGCTTCGGGGTCATTGAGCAATCGGGTGTAAAGCAATATTCGCCCGTCGGCGGTGAGACAGGGGTAGTATTCCGGACCGTCGGAGTTGATGGCCGCACCCATGTTTTTCGGATCGAAGTCCACCGGATTGGCCATGGCATACACAGCGAATTCGCAGTTCTCAATGGCTCCCAAAAAGTACCAGGCGTTCGGGAAGTAATCGGCATCGATGGCGACGGCATCGCGCAACGCCTTGGCTGCTTCATCGAGTTTTCGCGTTTCCGCAAAAATCTCAAACCTCAGCAAATAGGCTTCGATGAAGTTGGGTTCCCGATCGAGGGCCTCCTGCACAAGGTCGAGGGCAAGATCTGTCTTGCGCCCGTCGAATGCCTGAAGTGCATTTTCGTAGGATTTTACAGCCCTCTTGTTTTCTACAGAGTACTTCGGTTGAGCAAAAACGGTGGATGCGACGAATATTGAAACTAGAAAAAGAAAGAGGTGAAAAGTAATTCGCTGCATGGTGTGCTCTATGGAATGTTCATGTATTTATGCGTTTGCAGCGATACGGACCAGCGCGGATGCTCCTTGATGTACTCCACAATCAAAGGGGTCATTTGCTCTGCTTTGCTCCATTCGGGCTGCAAAAATAGCCTGCAATCGGGGTTGATCTCAGCGGCGTGTTCTTCGGCCCATTTAAAGTCGCTCTTGTTGAACACGATTACCTTGAGCTCCGATGCCCGGGCATAAATTTCCGGAAGGGGCTTTCTAAACTTCTTGGGGGAGAAGCAAATCCAATGCCAGTTTCCCGTCAGGGGGTGCGCGCCGGAGGTTTCGATGTGGGTACGCAGTCCTTTTTGCTGCAGGGCTTCGGTCAATGCATCGAGGTTGTACATGGTGGGTTC
This sequence comes from Flavobacteriales bacterium, assembly GCA_020200995.1. GTDB lineage: Bacteria > Bacteroidota > Bacteroidia > Flavobacteriales_D > Cryomorphaceae > T3Sed10-241. The sequence goes on along the minus strand of JAIVHQ010000406.1, from coordinate 1,306 downwards.
GCCACCGGTTACCACGGCGACGCGGGCACCTGATTGTCGTGCATTTTCGGCGAGCTCCTCGACCGGAATGACCGGATAGCCGCTGGTGTGCCAGCTTTCCTTGACATCACACCACACGCAACCCACGTCACAACCCGCCGTGCGGATGAAGTACGCAGGTGTACCGGTGAAGGCGCCTTCGCCCTGCACAGTGTAAAACTGCTCCATGACGGGCAGTTGTGTCTGTAAAATATCGGGAGATTGAATGTTGGAATTCATGAAGGGGTAAAAATGAAGAGAAAGAAGCCCGTGCGAGCGGAGGTTTAGAAAAACTCTAAACGACATGGTTAGAGCTGCCACTTCAGTTCGGTAATCCTCTCGCTCCCCGTTGGGGAATTCAACCAAGTTGAATTGAGGCCCGCCCTTGCCGAAACGAGCTTAACTCTAATTTGAATCTTGTTAGTTTTTCAAACTGTTAATCTCGCACGGGAGTTCTTTTACTTCCCTTCAATACGAAGGTATGGAATAAACCCGAAACGGGCCACAAAAAGCCGCTTTACTTGCTGCTGAAATGGTCTTCCTTTTCGGCAAACAAAACGTTGAATGTGGTGAGCGATCCGTACACCCTTGTAATGTACTGCTGCATGTGCACTTTGTCCTGATCGTCGAGCTTTTCGTGGCTGTTGATGTTCTGCTCCAGCACGCGCAAGCGGTCTCTCACCATCACAATCTTGTGGTAAAAAGTATCGATGGGAACTTCCTTGGATTGCATTTCGCGGTTGCCCGGTTTGATTTCCACACTTCCTCCCTTCCACTTGGAGGCCATGGTCACGGGTTGCGAAATATCCGACATGTCTTTGAGCACCCGCTTGAGGGCTTTCTCGACGGCGGGCATGTCGAGGGTGGTATCGGGAACTCGCGCTCCCTCCACGATCTCAATCCCCGTGAAGGAGCGGGAAATTTCCTTATCGCCGGCACCTTTGAAAAAGACGGTGAGGGTAGAAAGGTCGAGGTCGATGACAATACCTTCACCAAAGGAAGGGTGTTTGATTCGCGCGCCGATTCCGAGGGCGTTTTCTCTTGGGTCCATTTAAAATCGATTGAAGTGAGTTGCTGAAATGCCCCAATCAGTTTCGGGGTCCCGAAAGGTACCGAGTAAATCATAACCTGCAAGGCAGCAACCCATATTTCAAAAAAAAATCCCTGCCCGATTTATTCGGACAGTGATTCAATGGCTTCAATTGAAATTACCTGGTAATGATAAGTGGTTTCGAACGCATCGCTGCGTCGTGGATCACCGACACAATGTAGGCTCCCGGGGCAAAGT
>JAIVHQ010000185.1 GCA_020200995.1 Flavobacteriales bacterium | reverse complement strand
TTAACATATCTATTTAAATGTCTGCTATTCCGCTTTGGACCCGCGCACCCTCTGCTCTTCAGAGGATGCTCATAAATTGATAAAACATCAGACGCGACTAACCAACTAAACCAAATCAAATGACCACCAACCGCTACACCTTATTTATAACCGTGGTGTTGTTTAGCGCTTTTGCAACCGCCCATTCGCCGGTTAACGGCAGGGGGGCACCGTTTTCCGGAAAGGAAACTGCACTGAACTTCGCTCCGCCCGATGTCGTGATCCCATCAGACACAACAATTTGCGAAGGCGAAGATGCAATTCTTGAGGTAACTGTAAACCCAAACGGCGCCAACGTAAGCTGGAGTGACGGGGTGATCGACGGGCAGCCGTTTATACCACCTGTCGGTACGAATGAATACGTTCTGACCATTTCAGATGTGGACACCACCATTGTTGACACCGTGACTGTGACCGTACTGCCCAACCACACCATAGAGCCGGCGACAAACACGACCATATGCGAAGGAGAACCAGTGAATATAGCACCGCTGGCATTGGGCGGAGGTGCAACGAACATCCAATTGTCGGGAACACTTCCCTCCGGCCTAACCGTTGTGGTTCAAAGCGGCGTGCCACCGATGCTGATTTTGACGGATTGCCGTCGGGGGTAACAGGAACTTTAGAAAATGACCAGATTGTAATCTCGGGGACGCCTGCCAATTCCGGCGAGTTCAACTACACGGTAAGCCTGACGGGGCCTTGCGGAGATGCTGACGAAACGGGATCGATTGAAATAAACGAAGCCCCCTCGGCAGATGCCGGGACAGATCAAACGCTCTGTGCCGACAATCCAACTGTAACGCTGAACGGCGTCGTTTCGAATGCGTCGGGACAGGTATGGTCGGCGAGCGATGGAGGGGGCACCTTCAGCGATCCTGACGCGGCTGCCACCGATTTTGAGCCCGCGCAGTCTCAGCTCACCGCAGGCTCTATCTTTCTTGTGCTGACCACAGTCGGAGCAGCAGCGGGATGTGAAAACGCAACCGACTCAATCCTCGTCTCATTCACCGAGCCGTTTACGGCCGAATTTTCATACAATGGTCCCTTTTGCAGCGATCTCGACGCGGAGATCATCCCCAACTTCAATGGCACCGAGGGCGGCGCTTTCAGCAGTGCTGTTGCCGCAATTGATCCTTCAACAGGAGCATTCAACCCATCGGTAGACGGCGCAGGCATTTTCGAAATCACCTATACGGTTCCCGATTCCGGAGGCTGCCCGCAGTTTGACACAACCCATGTGATTACAGTGAATCCCGCGCTGCAGAATGTCTCCGCGGGCAGCTATCCCGACATTGCTTTATGCAACGAAGCCTCTTTTTCCCTTTCCGGAAACGCGGACAACGCCGCAGGCATACAGTGGTCCGCCTCAGTGGCTGGGGGATCATTTGATAATCCCGACGCCGTGGACACTGACTTTTCGCCTGAAGGTGCTTCGGGGACGGTGACACTTACCCTCACTGCCGAGGCATTGGAGGGTTGTGCCAATGTTTCCGATAGCGTATCGTTCTTATTTATCCCTCCGCCTTCGGGAAACCTGGCTGAAGTGCCCGATGGATTGTGCGAAAACAGCACCTTTACCTTCACATCCGAAGATGAAGGATTCAACGGCTATTTCACTTTTGAATGGAGTCTTGTCGATGAAGAAGGCGCCGAAGCAGGAACCATAGAAGGCCCCACCAATGAAGCTTCCGTCACTTTTAATTTGAATTCCTTTTCGGAAGAGGATGTGCTGACGCTCACAATTCAAGCCGACTTGAACGGCGAATGCCAGGTTTCTGCCGTCCATGAATTCGGAGTACTTGCGGAGCCCGAAATCTGTGATTTTTTCGAACTGGCAGGGAATGTTATTGGCGTAAATCCGTGCACAGAAAATTCGGAAGAGCACTTCTTTCAATGGGGCTGCGGAGAAACTTTGCTGGAAGGCGAAACCGACAATTACCTTGTTTACACTCCCTACACCGACGACTGTGACGATTTTTGGGTGAGCGTATCACTTTATGAAAATGGCGATTGTCCCGTATTCGCAGGCGATAATTTTCCGACCAATGTCGACGACGCTGCCATTTCAAGCGAAGTCATTCTCTTTCCGAATCCCGCGAGCAGCGAGCTCAATGTGAAATTTTCAACGGCACACCTTTCCACGCTTCTTCAATACTCCATATTTGATCTGAGCGGCAAGTTGATTGCCGAAGGAACATTGCGTATTCATGAAGGCCGAATGCAAATAGACATCAGCAAAGTGCCGACGGGCAGCCATGTTTTATCCCTCCGCGGTACCGATTTCACATTCAATAAACCATTCGTCGTACTTAAGCAGTAGAGAAGCCATGAAAAATATCCATGCATTATTGTTGGTCTCGGCTCTATCGCTCTTTTCAGGGCGCATGCTCGCCCAGCCGGAGAGTTCAGACACCATGACAGCGCAAGACTCGGCAGCGCTGGCCTCGGCCCTCGATGTAGCGTCGGAATACTCCGACTTTCTGAACAGCTATTTCAACGAGGGAGCCGAACTTTCGGAAGAATTCAAGGGAAAATTTGTTACAATTTTCACGGGAAGTCAAAAAATCCTCGCAGACTACACAACGGGTATCAGAAG
>JAIVHQ010000040.1 GCA_020200995.1 Flavobacteriales bacterium | reverse complement strand
GTATCAGGGACGGCCCGACCTGATGGAAAAAATTTACGAACAGGTCCTGGACAGCCTCAGCACATTGGAAGCTGAAATCAAGCGGGAATACGCCAATGACACGAAAGCCATGCGCGACAGCCTCAAAAGCAAGAAGTCCATATTGCAAAAAGAGGGGTGGAAGGGAAGCATGAATTACCTGCCCGACATGTCGCAGTACGACAGCACCTACGCCGATTCAGCGAGGTCAAAGAAGCCTTCTAAATAATGTAGTGATTCCCTGACAGGGATGAATTCCCTGCCCGTCGCAGACTTTACCTTGTCGTTCTTGTACCCCAAAGTCCGGGCGGCATTGCGCGCAGTTTCTTTTGTGAGTTTTGGTCCCTTTCCGGAAATGAAGCGGGCGAGTGAGGCCACGGGCCAGGCCAGTTCGAGCATCCACGGCTGCAGGGTATATCGCGGAGGGCGGTGCCCGAACACCTCGGCCGACCAGGTGAGCATATCGCGAAAAGAGACGTTCTCTGAATTGAGGATGTAGCGTTCGTCGTAGAGCTCACTCTCCATCAATAATGCAGGGCATGCCCTCTGCAGCGCCACGCCACACTTCGCGCTCGGCGAGGTACTTGCTCAGGCCATACACCGATCTTTGGGTTCCCTTCTTTCGGCTTGTGTTTTCGTCGGCGAGTCCTTTGAGCGAATGCCCCACGGCGGCCACCGAGCTGATGTGGCAAAACTTTTTGACCCCGGCATCGGCCGACAGATTTACCATATCGGTGGTTACAGCGGTGTTGACCTTCATCAGGCGCTCGGCATCGCCGGGGAGGTAAGAGACCAGGGCCGCAGCGTGGTAGACCTCTTCAATGCCAACGAGAGCATCGGCGAGGGCGCCCACATCAGGAAGGTCGGCATCGGCCCATTCGATTTTCCCGAAAAGGGAACCGCCATGCTCCGGATCGTAAAAACGAAACACTCGGTGTACAAACTCCGTGTCGCTGCCCGAACGCTTGAGCGCCCGCACGCGTTTTCCCTTTTTCAAAAGATCAAAAACGAGGCGCGTGCCCACGATACCCGTACTTCCGGTGACCAAAACCATGGCGCGAAAGTAGGGGTAAATTTCCTGATCTGCCCTGCCTATGCGCCGGAAAGGGGCCACCCAATGCCACAAACGCCGCCGTTGACAAAGCAAAAGACGGCATACATACATGCCAGCCGAGGCTTTTTAGTATTTTAGCCGCTGAAAAGTGTAATATCGACAATAACCATGGAAGAATTGCGTCATCGCACTGTCATAGAAAACATTAGACCAACAGTAAACGGCGGAGACTTTGCCGTGAAGCGCGTAGTGGGCGATACAGTCCTTGTAGAAGCCGATATTTTCGGCGATGGCCACGATGTGGTGAATGCCCGTGTGTTTTTCAAGCACGAGAAAGAGCGGAAGTACAGGTTTCACTACATGAAGGGACTGGTGAACGACGCATGGGAAGGATCGTTTGACGTTGAGAAACCCGGCAATTACACCTTCTACATCGAATCGTGGGTGGACTATGGCCTCAACTGGCAGCATGAACTGGTGCGCAAGGTAGACGCCGGACAGCAGGTGGGCGTGGAGTTGCTCGACGGCATCCAATACCTCGACAACATAAAAACCAAGGACGCCGAACTGAAGAAGTATCTCAAGAATTGTGCTGCTGCCTTCCGCGACTCACACAGGTACGATGAGGCCGTGAAGCTGGCCTGCTCCGACAGGCTCAAGCAGCTGTTTAACGACCACCCCTACCAGACCTTCCCCGTCCGAACGCAGAAATACCATGTGTGGACCGACCGTGAGAAGGCGCGGTTCAGCGCCTGGTACGAGTTTTTTCCGCGCAGCAGCGGCAACGACCCCACCACGCACGGCACCTTCAAAGATTCCGCCAAGCGTTTGCCTTACGTGGCCGAGATGGGTTTTGACACCGTGTATTTTCCACCCATCCATCCCATCGGTGAGAAAAACCGGAAGGGGAAAAACAACGCCACCCACACTGCAGAAGGCGATGTGGGCTCGCCCTGGGCCATTGGCTCTAAACTCGGCGGCCACAAAGACATCAATCCCGCTCTCGGCAGCCTGAAAGACTTTAAAGCCTTCATCTCAGAGGCCAAAAAGCTAGGCATCGAAACGGTCATGGATTTTGCCCTGCAGTGCGCGCCCGATCATCCATACGTGAAGGAGCACCCGGGCTGGTTCAAGTGGCGCCCCGACGGCACGGTACAATACGCTGAAAACCCGCCGAAAAAATACCAGGACATCCTGCCCATCCACTTCGAATGCGAAGACTGGCAGAACCTGTGGAAAGAATTGCTGAGCATCGTGACCTACTGGGTCGATCAGGGCATCACCATCTTCCGGGTAGACAATCCGCACACCAAGCCATTTACCTTTTGGCGGTGGCTCATCGCCGAGGTGAGAAAATCCCACCCGGAGGTGCTCTTTTTGGCGGAAGCCTTCACCCGTCCCAAGATCATGCACCAGCTGGCCAAAGCGGGATTTAGCCAGAGCTACACCTACTTCACCTGGCGCAACAGCAAGGCCGAGCTGATCCAATACATGGAGGAGCTGAGCAGCGATCCGTCGCAGCAGTATTTCCGCCCCAATTTCTGGCCGAACACCCCGGACATTCTGCCTTATGAATTGCAGCAGCCCAACGAAGCCACCTTTATGGCGCGCTACTTTCTGGCCGCCACGCTGAGCAGCAATTACGGGATGTACGGCCCTGTGTACGAAAACATGCACTTCCAGGGCGTGCCGGGCAAGGAGGAATACATCGATTCGGAAAAGTACGAAGTGGCCCGCCATGTGTGGGACACCCGCGGCAAACTGAAAACGGTGATTAAAACGGTGAACCAAATCCGCAAACACCACCCGGCGCTTCAGGACACGTTCAACTTTGTGAACTGCCCCACGGACAATGCGCAGCTCATGGCCTATTTCAAATCGGACGGGAAAGACGACCACATGCTCTGTGCGGTAAATTTCGACCCCTACCACACCCAAGCCGGCATGGTACGCGTGCCCCTCGACATGCTCGGCATCAGCGAGGGCGAAGCCTACACGGTGACTGACCTCATCACGCAGGCATCTTACGAATGGCACGGATCGCACAACTATGTGGAGCTGAATCCGCACGGACTTCCCTTCCACTGTTTTCACGTTAAATTAAAATCCGCATGAAAAAGCGCAGCATAGGCATCGACCGAAGTTGGACGGAAATTTTTGACGCAAATAAGGGCGCTCCCGCAACTTTCACCGAAGAGATTCTGCCCGCATACATGCGCCAAACCCGGTGGTTCGGAGCCAAGACTTCCAAGATCAGGAAATTTGCCATCGAGCGCATGGACCGCTACGACATCAATGGAAGCGAGCACGCCTACATCCTTTTTGTGGAAGTGGTGTTCGAGACGTCCAACACCGAAGCCTATTTTCTGCCCGTATTTTTCAATAACGACCCCGAAGAGGAGCGCGGCATCATTTGCACCCTCACCGGCCCGGACGGCGAGCACGCCGGCTACCTTGTCGATGCGATTTACTCGGAAAAGTTCAGGCTCAGCCTGTTCAAAAACATCGTGGACCGCTCCAAAATCGACCTTTCGGCCGGTCAGCTCCGGTTTACCAAAGGGAAGCGCCTCAAGCCCACTGAGTTTTCCGAGACCATGAAGTCGAAAGTGCTGGCCGTGGAACAGAGCAATTCGACGGTGGTATTTGACGACAAGTACTTCCTGAAAATCTACCGCAAGCTGTTTCGCAACAACAATCCCGATCTGGAGCTCACGCGCTTCCTTTCGGAAAAATCAAATTTCGCACACTCGCCGCATTTTGCCGGGAGCATCGAGTGGGTGCGCACCGACTATTACGTCGTATCGCTGGGCCTGATGCAGGAGAAGGTCGAGAATCAGGGCGAAGCCTGGAACGATGCCCTCACCGAAATGGAGGGTTTTTTCAAGCGCCTTTCGGCAAAAAAGATGTCGCCCGAAGCCCTGCCCAAACCGGAGCTGTATAAGCCCGTATCGATGGACGCCATCGACCCCGTTTGGAAAGAAATCGTGGGTGAAGCCATGCTTTCGAAAGTGAAAAAGCTGGCAGTGCGCACCGCCGAACTCCACCTCTCACTGGCCTCTGATAAGACCGACCGCCACTTCAACCCCGAAGCATTTACGAGCGACTACACCGTGTGGCTCCTCAACCGGGTGATGTACATGTACGACCGCCGCTTCCACCTCCTCGAGCAGCAGGTGGGCGAACTCAAGGGAAAAGCCCGCGCCTACGCTCAGCACCTCATCGAGCAAAAAGACCTCATCAAGGACAAGCTCCTCAACTTCGATGAGCAAAACCTCAACTCCTGCCGCATCCGCATCCACGGCGACTACCACCTGGGGCAGGTGCTCATCACGGATGATGATTTTTGCATCCTCGATTTTGAGGGCGAGCCGGAGAGCACCATCCGCGATCGGAAGGTAAAGCAGCCGCCGGTGAAAGACCTGGCGGGGCTGTTTCGCTCCTACCACTATGCCGTGTTTGCCACCGTATTCGGAATGGCGAAAAACGAGGAAGAAACAGCGCGCCTCACCGAAGCCGGCGGCCGCTACTACCGCCTGCTGGTAGGCCTCAGTCTACACTACTATGTGAAGACAGCCACCGAAGGCGGCCTGAACATCGGGTATGCCAAGGAGATCGATTTTCTGCTCCGCTACCACATTTTTGAAAAAGCAATTTACGAATTGGGCTACGAGCTCCACGCCCGCCCCGACTGGGTGATAATTCCCCTGAAGGGCATCATGCAAATCATAAACAACGACTAACCATGGCCGACAATAAAATTATCGCACACAGCTTATTCACCGAATTCGACACCTCGCTGTTCGGCTCGGGAAAGCACTTTAAACTCTACGAGAAAATGGGCAGCACGCCCATGGAGGTAGACGGAAAGGCGGGCACCTACTTCGCCGTATGGGCGCCCAATGCCGAAAGTGTATCGGTGATCGGGAGTTTTAACAACTGGAGCAAAACCGCCCATCCGCTCAACGCGCGCTGGGACCACAGCGGCATTTGGGAGGGCTTTATCCCTGGTGCCGGCGATGGCGACACCTACAAATACGCAGTGAAGGTACGCGGCGGCAGCGGCTACCTCGAAAAAGGAGATCCCTACGCCATTCAGTGGGAAACCCCGCCGAAGACGGCTTCCGTGATCCGAAAGACCGACATCCAATGGAGCGACGGCACCTGGATGAAAAACCGAAAGAAGAAAAATGCCCTTGATGCGCCGATGTCGGTGTACGAAGTGCACCTCGGCTCGTGGAAGCGCAAGCCCGAAGACAACAACCGCTCGCTGACCTACCGCGAAATGGCCGACGAACTCGTGCCCTACATCAAGCAAATGGGATTCACACACGTAGAGATGATGCCGGTGATGGAGCACCCCTTTTTCGGATCATGGGGCTACCAAATCACAGGCTACTTCGCTCCCTCATCGCGTTTCGGCACCCCCGAAGATTTTGCCTTTTTGGTCAACGCCTTTCACAAAGCCGGAATCGGTGTGATCATCGACTGGGTGCCGAGCCACTTCCCCGGCGACCTGCACGGACTGTTTCGCTTCGACGGCACCTCGCTCTACGAGCACGAAGACTACCGCCTAGGCTACCACCCCGACTGGAAAAGCTTTATTTTCAACTACGGGCGCCACGAGGTGCGCGCATTTCTGATCAGCAACGCTCTGTACTGGCTCGACAAATTTCACATCGACGGCATCCGCGTGGATGCGGTGGCATCGATGCTCTACCTCGACTACAGCCGAAAGGAAGGCGAGTGGATTCCGAACCGACACGGCGGAAGGGAAAACCTCGAAGCAGTTTCGCTGCTCAAGGAAATGAACGAGGCGGTGTATGCCGAATTTCCCGATGTGCAGACCATCGCCGAGGAGAGCACTTCCTGGCCCATGGTATCGCGGCCCGTGAGCTCGGGTGGCCTCGGCTTTGGTTTGAAGTGGATGATGGGCTGGATGAACGACGTCCTCGAATACGTCAAGGAAAACCCCATCTACCGTCAGTTTCACCAAAATAAACTCACTTTCAGCCTGGTGTACGCCTTTAACGAAAACTTCATGCTGCCCCTCTCTCACGACGAGGTTGTGCACGGAAAAGGCTCCTTGCTGTCGCGGATGCCCGGCGACGAATGGCAGCGGTTTGCCAACATCCGGGCCCTCTACGCATGGATGTACACCCACCCCGGCGCCAAGCTGATGTTTATGGGCAGCGAATTTGCCCAGTTTTCAGAGTGGAAACACGATGAAAGCCTGTTGTGGAACCTCCACAATTTCGAGCTTCACAGCGGCATTTCTGAGTTGGTCACCGACCTCAACGAGCTGTACAAAAGCGAAAAAGCCCTGTATGAAAACAGCTTTAGCCAGGACGGCTTTGAGTGGATCGACTACGGCGACACCAAGAACTCTGTGGTCACTTTTTACCGAAAGGGAAAAACCAAAGGGAAAAAGAAGGCCGAAAAACTGCTTGTAGTCGGTAACTTTACCCCCGTTTCGCACGACCGCTATCGGGTGGGTGTGGACGAAACAGGTGGTTTTGAGGAAATTTTCAACTCCGACGCTCTGCGCTACGGCGGCAGCGGTGTGGAAAATGCCACCAAGGTAAAAACCGAAAAAACGCCGAGCCACGGTCGGCCCCGCTCTGTTGAGATCAAGGTGCCGCCGCTCGGATTTACCGTGCTCCGCCCGGTAAAATGAGACGGGAAAGAATTTAGTGAAACTGCATCAACCTTATGAGTAGATACATTTGTGTACACGGCCATTTTTACCAGCCGCCCCGTGAGAATGCCTGGTTGGAAAAAATTGAATACCAGGACTCAGCTAGTCCCTACCACGACTGGAACGAGCGCATCACCCGCGAGTGCTACGCCCCCAACGGCGTATCGCGCATCCTGAACGAGGACCACAAGATTGTGGACATCGTAAACAACTACGCGAAGATGAGCTTCAACTTCGGGCCCACCCTGCTGAGCTGGATGGAGGTGAACCGCCCCAAGACCTATCAGAGCATCATCGACGCCGACCTTAAGAGCATGCAGTACTTCGATGGGCACGGCTCGGCGATGGCGCAGGTGTACAATCACATCATCATGCCGCTGGCCAATCGCCGCGACAAAGAAACCCAGGTGATCTGGGGACTGAAGGATTTCGAGCGGCGCTTCAAGCGCAAAGCTGAGGGCATGTGGCTGGCCGAGACGGCTGTGGACACTGAGACCCTCGAAGTGCTCGCAGAGCAAGGACTCAAATTTACAGTACTCGCCCCGCGGCAAGCCAAAGCCTTCAATGCCATCGGCGGAAACGACCGGCAGGAGGGCATCGACCCGAGACAGCCCTACCTCTGCAACCTGCCTTCAGGCAAAACGATCAACCTCTTCTTCTACGACGGGAAGCGATCAGAAGCTGTGGCTTTCAAAGGCCTGCTCAAGGACGGTCGCGAATTTGCCAACTACCTCGCCGGCGGATTCGACGACCGCAGTGACAACCAGCTCCTCCACATCGCCACGGACGGCGAGAGCTACGGCCACCATCACCGCTACGGCGACATGGCACTGGCCTTCTGCCTGCGCCATATCGAAGACAGCAAAGTGGCCAAGGTGACCAATTACAGCCAGTACCTCTCCATCAATCCGCCGCGCCACGAGGCCGAAATCCACGACAATTCATCGTGGAGCTGCGTGCACGGCGTTGAGCGCTGGAGGAGCGATTGCGGCTGCAATTCAGGCGGCCGCCCCGATTGGAATCAGGAGTGGCGTCGGCCCCTGCGCGAAAGCCTGGATTGGCTTCGGGACCGCCTCGCCGAGGTGTTTGAAAAAGAGCTCCCCTCCAAGGACAAGAGTCCGTGGCAGCTGCGTAATGAGTACATCGAGGTAATCATGAACCGAAGCCAGGAGAATGTCGAGCATTTTCTGAAAACCAATTTCGGTAAGCTCGAAGGCGCCGTTCAGACCAAAGTGATGCGCCCAGCCTTCGGAAGTTACGCTTACCCACATCGGAATGCACTACGCGGTGTCGTCCCTTTTTGCGGAAAGCCCCGAAGACATCAGCGTTTTTAACTACACTTGCCGCAGCTCTGACTTCCGTCGAATTACCCAAGGAACCCAAAGGCTGGCCGTAGGGCGCACACATGTAAAGTCGAAAGTGACCTTCAGCGAAAAGCACTTCAGTTACGTGGTGCTCTACATGGGGCAACACCACGTGATCGGCAAGGCATTTGAATCCATCCCGAGAGAGGAGTACCACGAGTTTATCGAAGAGGTGATTGAGGCCTTTTCGAATTCGAACATCTCAATGGTCATCGAGCTTTTCAGGCGGTACCCCGAGCAGCGCAGTTTCTCGTTTTTCGACATGTTCAAAGACGAGCAGATGAAAATGCTCAACAGCATCCTCGACTACAGCCTCGACCTCGCCGGCTCCTCGTACAAAAAGATCAACGACCGCAACTACAGCGTGATCAACGTGATGCACAACACCGGTCTCCAACCACCCGACATTCTGGTGAAAAACCTCGAAATGGTGCTCAACCACGAGCTGAGAGAGCTTTTCAAGGAAAGCCCCGATGAGGTAAAAATTCAGGACCTGCAGCGCGTGGTTCGCGAGTTTAAAAAGTGGGAGTTCACCCTCGATCACAACGATTTAAATTTCATTTGTTCGAACAAACTAAATTCCATGCTGGCCCTAACAGCTTCCGTACACAGCGGCAACATGCGGGAAGCCCTCGACCAATTCGAGAACATGAAGAGCGCCCTCGATCTTCTGGGTCGCATCGGAGTGCACCCTGAATTGAATGATGTGCAGGATACCGTGTTCAACCTGCTGCGATCAATGCGGTCCAACATGCCCCAACCTGTGCGCGCCGAACTCCTCGAATTTGCCGAATATGTGAACCTCGATGTGGCTCAATTCAGAGAAGCAGTGGTGCAGTAGGGGCGAATTGCATTTTGTGGTAAGGCAGGGTGCGAATTGCAATTTGTGGTGCAAGTAGGGGCGAATGCAATAGGTTTGCGGTAGGGGCGAATGCAATTCGCCCCTACTGCACACAAATAAAAAAGGGGCCATCCCTCTAAGACAGCCCCTTTAAAACCATTCAAAACTCTACTTCATCAATGCTGCACCGCAAGTCGCTTCACGTCGCGGGCATTGTCGGCTTCGAGTGAAACCATGTAAATTCCCGATGCGAGTTGAGAAGTCTCAACGCGAACTTCCTGACGGCCCGATGATGCGGCAATCACCTCGGTGTGCACGGTGCGGCCGCTGATATCGGTGATGCGCAGCACAATCGGCAGTGGCGAATTTACCGTAAGGTCGACGGTGACAAAATGGCCCGCGGGGTTGGGGTAAATGCTCCAATCGCCGGAGAGCCAATCGAGGACGCTGTTAATGGTACAGTCTTCGGCGTTGTCGGCGAGGAAGGTGAGCTCGATGTCTGAGCTCTCAGCGCATATCGATCCGTCGGGGTTGTCGGCATCGCTGTACACCTGCGCACGCAGCGTCGCAGTTCCCACAAAAGGTGTGGCGGCCTGTCCATCGAAGGTGTATTCGATAAAGGTGAGTTCGTCAGGCGCGGCCGGGGCAAAGAAGTAGGTCTCACCACCTGCAGTTGCCCGAATCCGGTATCCGCCGGCAGCGGGAATCTCAGTGGCCTCGGTGTTGAAAACGGTAGTAACATCGCCGGGGCAAAGGGCCGTCTCGCCTTCCACGCCCAAAGTTCCCGCATCGCATGTTTCGGGGCATTGGACTTCAGGGCCACCTTCGCAGGTGAGGGAGGGGTATCCGTTGTTTTCTGCCACAGCTTCGCCGCAATTGCCAAACTGATTGATCACAATGAGGTAAGTGCCCGACTCGGAAGCCGTCCATGTGATGGAACAGTCGGTGTCGGAACCGAAAGCGTCGATCGCACCGCTCGGCGCGATGATGGTAAAATCAGGCATCCAGCTAAAAGCCCCGGGGCCATTGCATATGCTGAAAGTGTAGGTGCCGCCTTCCTGGAAATTATCGACACTGTAGGCTTCACCCGCCCACACTTCAATGGTGATGATCTCATTTACAGGACATCCCGTGCCCGGATCGCAGGGTGCACCCCCGAAAAGGTCGTTAAAATTGCCGTACCCTGTCGATGGTGTCGGATCCTGCCAATCGGTGCACGGCTCAGGCTCACCTACGCAATCGGGATGGTCGGGACCGGCAAAAGTAAGGCCAACGGGAACAGTGCCTTCAGCACAAATCGAGCCTTCAACATCCGTAGGATCGGTGTATATCACAATCTCAACCTCAAAATCGCCGGAAAGCGGGTCCAGGCTTTCACCCGAAAGGGCTCCGTTGAGGTCAGCATCGAAAGTGAAAGGAAAATCAACTTCACTGATGATAAAATCCGAACTCAAACCGCCCCCCGCAAAAACGAGGGCAATTCCACCCCCCTCGGGCACTTGGGGAGGGAAAGTTGCATTTGGCGCCACGGTGAGTGATTCTCCTTCGCAGGCAATCACCGACCCGAGCGCAAGAAGCGGTGCCGTGCTACAAGGATCGGGTGGACCATCACAGAGCGGATCATTGGCATCGAGGAATGTAATGAGCACGGGAGCGCCTCCGAAAGCACAAGTTGAGTTCCCGATATCACCGGGGTTGGAATAGACAAAAATTTCGACTTCGTAGGTTCCCGAAAAGGGATCAAAGTCATTGTCGGAGAGCAATCCGTTGAGGTCGTTGTCAAAGGTGGCGGGAAATGGAGCTCCCGTCCAGTTGATGACATCTTCATCGTCGTCGACATTGACAAACTGATAGAGCATGCTCCCCCCGGCGGGAATTTCGGGCGGAACAGCACCTGTGAGGGTAACGGTTTCACCTTCGCAGATTTCCGCTGGTCCCTCAATGATAAGAGGCGAAGCGGAGCAATTGGGTGATGGTTCTTCGCAAAGTGGATCATCGGCTCCGAGGAAAGTAACCGTCACCGGGTCTTCACCCGAGGCGCAGATGGTTCCGGCGATATTGGCGGCATCTGTGAACAGAAAAATATTGATGGTGTATTCTCCTTCGAAGGGGTCAATATCATTTGCCGAAAGCAGGCCGTTGAGGTCGTAATCAAACGTGTAGGGCAGCCCTCCTCCCAGCGTCAGGTTAATTCCGGTCCCTGTGGCAGTACTGATAAATTGCAACCTGATACCTCCCCCGTCGGGAAAAGTGGCTGGTTCAGGAATATCGACCGTGGTCGTTTGATCCTGGCAAATCGTTGCCGGACCGTCTAGTACGAGTGAAGGCGTTTCGCAGACCGCACCTTCACAGGCCACTCCGTCACCCTCGCAGGTAATGGCGGGCCACCCGTTGTTCGTATTAAAAGCATCGCCGCAATTGCCCGCCTCATTGATCACAATGAGATAAGTCCCCGACTCGGAAGCCGTCCAGGTGATGGAGCAATCTGTGTCAGATCCGAAGGCATCTACTGCCCCGCTCGGAGCGATGACGGTAAATTCAGGCACCCATGAACCTGCTCCCGGACCGTTGCAATTGCTAAAGGTGTAAGTGCCTCCTTCGATAAAGTTATTGATGGCGTAAGCCTCGCCCGCCCAGACTTGGAATGCCTGAATTTCATTGAACGGACATCCGCCACCGTCGTCGCAGGGAGCGCCGCCAAAGGTGTTGTTAAAATCGGGCCACCCCTGTCCGGGGGCGGGATCCTGCCAATCGGTGCAGGGCTCGGAAGGCTCCTGGCACAGCGGGTCGCCTGCATCGAGGAAGGTGAGGGTCACGGGTGCATTTCCAAACGCACATAGGGAGCCGGCTATATCATCAGCATCGGTAAAAATGAAAATTTCAACTTCATAGGTTCCCGAAAAGGGGTCAAAGTCATTGTCAGAGAGCAACCCATTGAGGTCATTATCGAAAGTAGCGGGAAAAGGCGCTCCCGTCCAGGTGATAACGTCTTCTTCGTCGTCGACATTCACAAACTGATAAAGCATGCCACCGCCCACGGGTATTTCGGGCGGAACGGCAGCGGTGAGGGTGGTGGTTTCTCCTGCACAAATTTCCGAATCACCTTCGACGATCAGGGGCGATGCCGAGCAGTTCTCAGCCGACTCATCACAAAGTGGATCATCAGCACCGAGAAAAGTAACCGTCACCGGGTCTTCACCCGAGGCGCAGATGGTTCCTGCGATGTCATCGGCATCTGTGAACAGGAAAATATTGATGGTGTATTCTCCTTCGAAGGGGTCAATATCGTTTGCCGAAAGCAGGCCGTTGAGGTCGTAATCAAACGTGTAGGGCAGCCCGCCTCCCAGCGTCAGGTTAATTCCGGTCCCTGTGGCAGTACTGATAAACTGCAACCTGATGCCTCCCCCGTCGGGAAAAGTGGCTGGTTCGGGAATATCGACGGTGGTGGTCTGGTCCTGACAAATCGTTGCCGGGCCGTCTAAGATGAGTGAAGGCGTTTCACAGCCCGTGTCCACACAAGCCACATTGTCGCCCGAGCAAGTGATGGCCGGCCAGCCGTTGTT
>JAIVHQ010000405.1 GCA_020200995.1 Flavobacteriales bacterium | reverse complement strand
AATCGGGGCAATCCACACTGATGAGATAAAATCAGAAAACTCATCGTCGACTGTGAGAAAGGCAATTCCCGCATTGGCCGTCACAGCAAAGTTGTCGCTGAGTCCAAACTCAACTCCACCGCTACCGCCAATTCCCAAGCCGTAAGCTTCAGCCCAATCGCCTGTAGGCACCACAACTTCGAGGCCTGCATTACCAAAAGTTTCCTGGGCCTTCAGACCCGATGTTGCGAATACCAAAAGCGCGGCAGTCGCGCAAGCTGTTAAAATGTTCTTCATGATAGTTAAATTTTGTGATTATCCTGTACAATATCTAACAAACCTTTGATTTGACATGAATTCAAATGAAAACATAATTAACAATCCATTGTGGAAAAAACAAACCCCCTCACCGAAACGATGAGGGGGCCAGATGAAAAGTATGTATAAATGACTATTGAGCGGCTTTGCGCTCCTTCTCAAGCCTTTTGATCATGTTCAAGGCAGAACCTTCTCTGAACCAGGCAATCTGATTGGGATTGTAGGTGTGGTTGCACTTGATCAAATCTTCAGAACCGTCTTTGTGCTTAAACTTCAAAGTAATCGGCTTGTCTTCCGAAAATTGATCGAGGTCTACCGTGCTCACCACATCATCTTCCTGCACCTTGTCGTAGTCCGACTCCGTGGCAAAAGTGAGTCCGAGCATTCCCTGCTTTTTGAGGTTGGTCTCGTGGATACGCGCGAAAGACTTCACCAATACAATGCGCACGCCGAGGTGGCGGGGCTGCATGGCTGCGTGCTCGCGCGACGATCCTTCACCGTAGTTATGGTCGCCCACCACGATGGAAGTGATGCCTTCTTTCTTGTAGGCGCGCTGCACGTCGGGCACGGTACCGTACTCGCCGGTGAGTTGGTTTTTCACCTTGTCAGTTTCCTTGTTGAAGGCGTTGACCGCACCGGTGAGGGTGTTGTTGGAAATGTTGTCGAGGTGGCCGCGGAAGCGCAACCACGGTCCCGCCATTGATATGTGGTCGGTGGTGCACTTACCAAATGCTTTGATCAGCAAATGCATGCCCTCGATGTTCTCACCGTTCCACGGATCGAAAGGATCGAGGAGTTGGAGGCGCTTCGATTCTTTGCTCACCTTGATTTCCACATCGGCGCCGTCGTCAGCGGGCTCCTGGTATCCGGCATCTTCGACTGCAAATCCCTTTTCGGGCATTTCCAATCCGGTGGGCTCGTCGAGTTTCACCTGCTCGCCTTGCTCATTGGTCAGGGTATCTGTGAGCGGGTTGAAAGTAAGGTCACCGGCGATGGCCATGGCGGTCACCAGTTCGGGCGATGCCACAAAGCTGTGGGTGTTGGGGTTGCCATCGTTTCGCTTGGCGAAGTTTCGGTTGAAAGAGGTAATGATCGAATTCTTACGCTTGGGATCCTTGCTGTGGCGCGCCCACTGCCCGATGCAGGGTCCGCAGGCATTGGCGAGCACCACGCCACCGATTTCCCCGAAGGTGTCGAGAAATCCGTCGCGGGCTACCGTATAGCGCACCTGCTCAGAGCCGGGGGTGATGGTAAATTCCGACTTCGCCTTGAGGTTCTTGTCGATGGCCTGCTTAGCCAGTGAAGCCGCGCGGGAGATGTCTTCGTAAGAGGAGTTGGTACAAGAGCCGATGAGGCCCACTTCCAATTCCTGCGGCCAGCCTTCGCTTTTCACCTTTGCGGCAAATTCTGAAATGGGCGTCGCGAGGTCTGGAGTAAAAGGCCCGTTGATGTGCGGCTCGAGTTCAGAAAGGTTGATTTCAATCACCTGATCGAAATACTTCTCCGGGTCGGCGTACACTTCGGCGTCGCCTGTGAGGTGCTCAGCGATGCCGTCGGCGAGGTCGGCCACTTCGGCGCGGCCTGTACCGCGGAGGTACACGCCCATTTTCTCATCGTACCCGAAGGTGGATGTGGTGGCTCCGATTTCGGCGCCCATGTTGCAGATGGTGCCTTTTCCCGTACAGGAGAGGCTCTTGGCTCCCTCGCCGAAATACTCGACGATGGCTCCGGTTCCACCT
>JAIVHQ010000184.1 GCA_020200995.1 Flavobacteriales bacterium | reverse complement strand
CATAAAATCAGCTCGGCACCCGAGATCGACGACCGCGACTGATCCATGCATGAATTTACCGAGATCCTTTAGGCCTTCTGTGCGCCATTTTCCGAAAGGGGCTATTTATTTTCCGAAAGGGGGGAAATGAAGGATGGGAAGGTAAGACAGCTCTATCTTGAGCGTCAGGGACTCGATTACCTTCTGCTACATTTCGAGCTAGAGAAGGCCGGCGACCAAAGGGTGTGTGTATGTAAAGCATGAGTTAGCGTCCCGCCCGAAACCCGGCGGGCAGGCATGCGCTATAGCTTATCAACTCCGTGAAAAACGGGCGCGATTCATGAAAAACGGGCGCCTAAGGCCCGTTCGAAAGAAAAATGGGCGCAATCAGTTTACCAATGACGATTTAAGAGGATGTAATGTTTTCACGTTAAAATCCTCATTCATAAATTCTAAATCGGTTTTACGCCCTTCGGTTGTGAGACCGCTCCGCTAAGTTGTCATCATTTTTGCAAAAAGGTAAAAATACCGCCAAAACCTTCCCATTACACCGACATTTACCCACGGCTCGCATTTCGGCTGCGCTCAATGTCCAACCGTGGGCTACAATCATGTCACCCACCTCGACTCCGCTCGGTGCGGCGGCTACGCGGTTCAAATCCGATTATCATTTGGAGATAGTTATCTATTCCCGATGTTCGGTTGGAAAAACGCACTTACTTGACATTGAATCTAACCATACGAGAATGACTATGAGAACGCGACACCCTTCAATTCCTTCACGTTCCTAAACACATAAAAAAAGGACGCACCCCATGGGCGCATCCTTTTATTTACAGTTTGTTTTAGTTGCTCAATTCCTTGTTGAGCCTGTACATGTATGACCAATCAACATCTATGACCTCTCTTTGTGATGCCTTCATGGCGTCGGATTTCTCCTTGCCGGCGGTTTCCTCATAGATCTTCCAGACGTTATCTCGTGATTCATCGAGGTCAGCATAGCCTTTGAAAGGAACGGAGACCATATAATCGGGCGCATCGTGAGCACCGCCCATGAAGCTGTACCAAACACCCCTTGGCTTACCTTCCCGAGCAACGATTGCTTTACTCATTGATTCAAGGTTTTCTTTAAACACCGTGGAGTTGTTCACTTTGACGCTCCAAACCCAAACAAGTTCGGCATCTTCAGGGAAGGTTCTGCTGATGTCGGGCATGGTGCCGGCAAGGTTGAAATTAACTTTTTCTACGTGGGGCATGATAAAGTTCATCACGACGGCATAGCATTCCTTGTTGGCAGGGTCTTTCTTGTCCATCTCTGCCCAATTTTGCATAATGCCCGTCATCACAAACACGGAGCCTTCTCCCTGCACACGTTCCCACATATTCCATCCCCTCTCTCCATTGTTCTCCCCGTAGCATTCCTTCCACTTCTTTACGCCTTCAGTAAATTGTGGGTAGTGGCCCTGCTTCACGGTAATTTCACTCATCCGTAAAATTGTCCGCTCACTGTCTTGTGCGCTGAGCGTACCGATACTCAGTAATGCAATAAGCACTGCATTCAATATTAATTTTGATGTTTTCATGATTGATTTGGTTTAATCAGTGCCTACTCTGTGCGGTTTTCGGCTTTCCCGTTGATTTAAGTTTATCCGTTGAGTGGTTGAAATCGCTCAAAGTCTCTATCAGTAAGATCGTCACATCGAGTGTTTTTTCAGGCTTGACAATGTTCAATTCTATGGGTATTGAGCTGCCTGAAAAAATGTATCGAGATGCCTTGAAATCAAATATTGCGATTTAAGGCGCTCTCGATATATTTTTCAGCCAACCCAATCTTCTGAAATATAAATATCTCAAAAGGGCTGAAAAACACTCGAGCTGACGATCGTAGTGAATTTGAAACAGTTCATTTTTCAGTCCAAGAGCAGCTTGCACAAATTGTGATGTCCGCGTGGAATGAAAAACACTACTAATCAACACTTCTGTACCCATCTCGTTTTCAAAGAATTAAATTTTACTCAATTGCCATGCAAAGACATGACTCGAAGTGCGAAAATCCGATCATCAAAGAACCGTCA
>JAIVHQ010000404.1 GCA_020200995.1 Flavobacteriales bacterium | reverse complement strand
ATTGTATGATGGCGTAGCCGTCATCAACATCGCTGTAGCCGAGCCGGCCAATGCGTTTCATTCCTACTGCCAAATCTGCGTCAATCCAGATTTTTTTTCCGGGATTTTCTGGTTTGATTTTGTGTGAAGGTGTGCCGGCGAAAGAAAAAATACAACCAACAGCAAACCATAAGAATACAGGAAGTTTCTTATTCATGATAAGAGTAATAAGGTGAGAGAAAAATAGAAGAAACGAAATCAATCGGCTACCGGCGGTGCGCGCAGCGACTTTGTTTCTCTTAAGAAGAAGGCAGGAAATCGAAAGTTCTCTGCGGAATTAATTCCAATGATCCCGATTATATCAATGACCAGTCTCTTGAAGCACTTAGAAAGATTGGTTGTCCTCAGTACTTTTGTCAGATCTGAAGATGAGTTCACATCGCGGAATACCTGTAAAAAGTGAATTCCTCTATCTGACTTTTCTGCTATGGCAATGCAGAGAGATTTGAAGAGGTCATTCTTTTGCCAGGGCAGGGAGCTGAAGTCCTCAAAATTAAATTGCGCCCTGTTCAGTCCGATTAAATAAGCACCACCCCGCAACGATTGGCCGAGAACGGCCTGCCCTTGATGCAAGTGAATCAGAACTTTTTCCCAGCTTATGTTTTCCAATTCCGGGCAGTCGTTACCAACGGCAATAATGGATTGGAAGCCCAGGTTGAAAAGTGATTGGAAAGCATGGCTCAACCGAGCGCCGAAGGTGCAGCCCCTCTGGTTGCCTTCATGAAAATGAAAAACGGGAAGATTACTTCGCTCAATGTGCTCTTTTGTCCTTGAAATCAAGACATCGGCCAACTTCGCACTTCTCTCACGACCATACAGGTTTTTTGTCACAGCTTCTTTAGCTGAGGTTTGAGAGAAAAATAAAATCGCCGTTTTATTCAAGCTACAATGTAGTTTAAAAGCAGTGCAATCTTAGAAATTACTTTTCAGCATTTCATAAGGAAGTCCTCCTATGTCGCCAAATTGACATGGGAGCTCTTCAGTATATCGAAAGCCTGAATTCCGACTATCCCGCCTTGCCGGTCTCTTTGAATTATGAGGCGGCCCTGTTTGTCAGAGGTTAACATTGTTGTTATCGGTGCGGCCTCGCCGGTGTTGATGGTTGGTAGTGTCCGTGACCCGGGGTTGCAGTTCACGTTTATTTCGCAATTCGATCAGCGCAATCCTGTCGCCTCCGTCAAGTCAACTCCCTTCTCGCGCAGCTCGGATTTCTGTTTTTCAAAATCCGTTGCATTCAACGGCCTTACGGCATCAAGCAGGAGATGCGCCCCAAAGCCTTCGCGAAGGGCATCGAGCAGGGTGAAGTACACGCAGATATCCGCGGCCAACCCGCAGAACCAGAGTTCGTGGGCGCCTTTTTCCTTGAGGTAGCCCGCGAGGCCGGTGGTTTTTTTGTGAGCATTGTCATAAAAGCCGCTGTAGCTGTCGATGTTGGGATCTATGCCTTTCCGGAAAACGGCCTCCACGGGATGTGTGTGTAGTCCGCTGTGAAATTCCGCACCCGGGCTGCCCTGCACGCAGTGGTCGGGCCACAGGATTTGCTCGTTGCCATTGAGTTCGATTTTTTCAAAAGGCTTTTTGCCTTCGTGGTTGGAGGCAAAGCTGCTATGATTTTTCGGGTGCCAGTCCTGTGTGGCCACGATAAGGTCGAATTGCGGCAGCACCCGATTGATTACGGAAACGATGGCGTCGCCGTCTTCAACCTCGAGGGCACCTCCCGGCATAAAGTCATTTTGCGCATCGACGATGATCAGGGTCTTCATGGGTATTATTTTTTCATGCTTTTAATCAATTGGTCCCTTTGTTTTTTAAGGGCTTTGCTCAACCCCACCTTGTAGATGTGCGGGTTGTCGAACCGCTTGTACTCGTCGGGGAGCTCATCCACTTTGCCTTTGCTGAAGGCCGCGATTTCGGTGACAGACATCGGCGGTCGGGTGCGCTTGCCGTTTTCCATTACAGGGTGGAGCAGGGGTTCGCCGGTGCAGTTTTCCAGGCCCATGCTTTTGTGGTCGTACTTGGGG
>JAIVHQ010000403.1 GCA_020200995.1 Flavobacteriales bacterium | reverse complement strand
GTACGAGGGTTTTGTTGTCGAGGTGGCCACAGCGCTTGGGGTTCACCTGGTCTTCCATGTGGCAACCCGCGATACCGAGGTAGGTCAGCTCCTTGATGGTTCGGGCCACACTCATCGCCTCACCGAAGCCGGTGTCGATGTCCATGATGGTGGGCAGTGATGTAACGCGGGCAATCGAAGCGGCCGTCTGCGAAACTTCGGTGAGGGTGGTCATCCCGATGTCGGGAAGTCCGAGGCTGTTGGCCATCACCGCTCCCGACACGTACACCCCGTCGAAGCCTGTCTGCTCGATGAGCATGGCCACCATGGGGTTGTAAGCCCCGGGAAACTGCAGCAGCTTGCCGCTGTCGAGGGCTTTGCGCAGGGCGGCGCGTTTGTCGGATGCAGAGGTTTCGTTGACGATCATATCAGAATATACCTTTGTTGTTGGGTGCGTTGTCGCGCACATCGGCGAGGGGCATTTCCACGGTGAGCTCCATCACTTCGGCGGGGGTGAGCTCGGTGAGCCTTTCGGCCAAATTGATAAACCGGTCGCGCTCCTCTTTGCCGATGATGCCCTCGGTGAGCATGTCGAACTTGCCGATGTAATTCGGGCGCTTGAACGGGCGCTCTCCGGCGGGGTGGGCATTTGCACGCTCCAGTTCATCGGCGATTTCAGTGCCGTCTTTCATGGTGATCACCACCCGGCCTCCAAAGGCTTTCTTGTTCGGGTCGCGGTCGTGGTAGAGTTTGGTCCACTTCTCTTTCTCCACAGTAGAGATTTTCTTCCAAAGCTCGACGGTCTCGGGGCGCTGTGCACGCGAGGGTTCGTAGCTTTTCACATGGTGCCAGGTGCCGTCTTCGAGGGCCACGGCAAAGATGTACATGATGCTGTGGTCGAGCGTTTCGCGGGTGGCGTGCGGATCGAACTTCTGCGGGTCGTTTGATCCCGTCCCGATCACGTAGTGCGTGTGGTGAGAAGTCTCGATGAGGATGCTCTCGATTTGCGAGAAATCGCTCACCTTTTCGCGCATGCGGGCCGCGAGGTCGATGAGGGCCTGTGATTGGTACTCGGCGCTGTGCTCCTTTGTGTAGGTCTCCAAAATGGCGCGCTTCTCCTCGCCGGGTTCGGGCAGGGGCACGGTGTATTCGTGGTCGGGTCCGCTGAGCACCCAAGCGATCACACTGTCTTCACCTTCGTAAATGGGCGAAGGGCTTTTCTCTCCGCGCATGGCGCGGTCTACCGCTTCGATGGCGAGCTTGGCACCGTGTCCGGGCACATAGGCTTTCCAGCTCGAGATTTCGCCTTTTCGGCTCTGCCGCGTGCTGATCGAAACGTGGAGGGCCTGCTGAATGGCCTGGTAGGTGGTCTCGGTGTCGAGGCCGAGGAGGGCACACACGCCGGCCGCCTGTGCAGGACAAAGGTGGGCCACGTGGTCAATTTTATGCTCGTGGAGGCAGATGCCTTTTACGAGGTTTACGTGTACTTCGTACGAAGCCACGATGCCGCGAAGCACGTCTGCACCTGACTTCCCGAGTTGCTGCGCCACGGCGATCACCGCCGGAATGCTGTCGCCGGGGTGTGAGTAATCGGCGGCGAGGAAAGTGTCGTGGTAATCGAGCTCTCGCACAGCGGCGCAATTGGCCCAGGCAGCCCATTCAGCGTGTACCTTAAAGTCGCGGGGCATTCCGAATACGTTGGCTCCACGGTCGGTGCGCTTGTGCGCGAGGGCCTGAGAGCGGGCGTTGGTCACAGGGATTCGGTTTACCGAGGCCACAGCCACCGACGCATTGTCGATGATGCGGTTGATCACCATATCGGTCACTTCTTTGCCGACGGGCACGTGATCGGTGGTGATTTTTGCGAGTTTCCAGGCAAACTGCTCTTCCTTGGGAAGGTTGGCTTTGGAAGGGTAAACTTTGACCGTGTGGTTTTTCATGAAATGTGTTTGTGGTGGTTAAAAATCTGTTGGATTTTGGCGGTGCAAAGGTAATGATTCGCGGGGTTTCGGCTAAGTGCGCTCTGACACTGCCGGGCAGAGCAGTTACAATGCAATTCAGAAGAGAACGTGACCGCATGTAGTATATAG
>JAIVHQ010000183.1 GCA_020200995.1 Flavobacteriales bacterium | reverse complement strand
GCGGCTTCGGAAAATGTATTTTTCTCTGATATCCACAGCCTTGAAATAACGTTTCACATGACCAAGGAAGGAGATTCAGTAAGCGAACTGACCCTTACACAAGGCGGCCAAAGCTTCAAAGGTGAGCCCTTTAACCTGCCCTCCAAAGTCGTTAAGATCGATGAGAAAAAGTTGCGAAAACTCACCGGCGTATATGAACTCCAACCCGGATTTGACCTCACGATTTCATTGAACGGCGGCACACTCTCAGGACAAGCCACGGGACAGGGCGCTTTTGAGCTCATCGCCGAAAGTGAAACCAGGTTTGTAGCCACCGTAGCGCCGATCGAAATCGATTTTGAAACCGACGAAAACGGGGTTGCGAAGGCCATCAACCTGAAACAAGCGGGGCAAGTGCTTCACGCAGAAAGAAAAGACGAATGAAAAACGTGTCCCCCGAGGCATCGTTTAACACAGCATTCGAGGAAGGCAACATTCAAAAAACAGGGCTGCACAAATTGCTTTTACCCCATTACCGTTGTGTAAATAATTCGCTGTAATCTCGCGTTTACGATCTGATTTTAAGGTCGAATGAATATTTTACAATTCATCATACCGCGTTTATTTTGGTAAAATTTTAACGGGGTAGGCGATGAATCGCGATCAGTTATTTCAAGTAGTGCATGCATTGACTTGAGAAAGCACATTCCGAAAATCGCACATAACAAATTCATTTAGAGAATTTTAAATCCGAATCGTCACGGTTGTAAACAACATTTTGTGAACCTTTCACACCCAAACATTTCCATTAAGTGCTAAAATGCGGTTCCTTTACAGAGCCAAAACGGCATTTTTTATAAACTCAAATTACCACAACATGCGTAAAACTTTACTATTTGCTGCAGTATTTACATTTACTGCTTTTTCTGCTTTTTCTCAATGTACTGATTGGGTAGATCCATCTCCGACGACTGGTTGGACTGATTTTGGTGAATTTCCTTGCGACGAAGGAACCGAAGAGATCACAGGCTTTCAAATTTGGCAATCAGAAGCATATGCTTTTGGAAATGCCGTAGAAGGCTCGAGCTACACCTTCAGTCATTGTAATGGTGTTAATCCTGCAGAAACCTGGATTCCCGAGTACACAATCATCGCCCCGTCTGGCGCCATCGACAATTTTGGCCCAGGCGACGGAGATGGCTGCTCCATTACATGGACAGCATCTGAGACAGGAGCATACCTGGTTGTGATCAATGAAGCAGATGCCTGCGGCGTAGCAGGTACCGACAGCAACGGCTTCCCCATGATCACCACCAACTCGGGCGGAGAGGAATGCCCCGAAGGTGTCGCTCCTCCTGCAGTTTTGGAAGGTGCAGAAACTTTTGACGACGGAGTCCTTCCCACTTGTTGGACGCTTATTGACGCCGACGGTGATGGAGTAGACTGGAGATTTCTTGAAGGTGTAGAAGGTTTTGAAAATCAATGGGCCATTTTTTCTGAGTCTTATGGTCTTGAATCAGAAGAGGTGCTGACGCCGGACAATTACCTCATCTCTCCTCTGCTCGAAATGGGCGATGGTCCTGATTCGTTGTTTTACACAGTGAGATCTCTCATTCAGGCTTTTGCAGCTGAGAATTACTCTGTGCTTGTATCAACTACCGGCAACGAAATTGCGGATTTCACCGACGAGGTGTTCACCGAAGTTTTAGCATCGGCAGATTGGGAGGGCCGCAACATTGATATGAGCGCTTACAGCAATCAATCAATCTACATTGCATTCCGCCACCACAATGTGTCTGATGAATTGGCAATGTTGCTCGATGCCATCGCCCTTCCCGGCGAAGCGGTTGACTGTACCGTGTCTACCGAAGATGAAACCAACATATCTTCTAATTTCAGCCTTTTCCCCAACCCGAGTAATGGCGTCGTGAACCTTGTGAATTCAGGTGACACTGAAACGTACCAGGTACGCGTGTTTGACATTACAGGAAAAGTGGTAAAGCAGGAGTTGGTGAATATGGCTACAGGAGCCAACCATGAGATCAACCTCAGTGGCAACGCTCCCGGCTTGTACACCGTTCAGTTTACTTC
>JAIVHQ010000039.1 GCA_020200995.1 Flavobacteriales bacterium | reverse complement strand
GCGCATGAGGGTCGGGCTCGACCAGCGCGAAGTGGAATCGCTCGCCAAAACCATGGAAGTGAAATTCTCCGTTTCGGGACCGCCCATTGGCGGAGCCAAAAGCGGCATCAATTTCGATCCGGCCGATCCGCGCAAGCGCGGCGTACTTGAGCGCTGGTTCAAGGCGGTGACACCGCTTTTGAAAAACTACTACGGCACCGGCGGCGACCTCAATGTAGACGAAATTCACGAAGTAATTCCCATCACCGAAGATTACGGCCTTTGGCACCCGCAAGAGGGCGTTGTGAACGGACACTTTCGCCCGAGGGAGAATGAGAAGATTCATCAAATCGGCCAGCTACGCTTTGGTGTTTCTAAAGTAGTCGAAGATTCGCGGTACTCGCCGGAGCCCGCCAACAAGTATGTGATCGCCGACATGATCACTGGTTACGGCGTGGCGATGAGTATACTGCATTATTACACCCTTTCGGGAAAATCGTACGCCGGCAAGCGCGCCATCATCCAGGGGTGGGGCAATGTGGGTGCGGCAGCAGCCTACTACCTCTCTGAAGCGGGAGTGGCCATCGTCGGAATCATCGACAGGGCAGGGGGCATCGTAAAGCCCGAAGGCCTGAGCAAGCAGGAGGTTAAAGACCTGTTTTTGCAAAAAGACGGAAACCAACTTCGCGGTGACAATTTGCTGAGCTTTGAAGAAACCGACCGCCAAATATGGAAGCTTGAAGCAGAAGTGTTTTTGCCATGCGCTGCTTCGCGACTAATCAAGAAGGACCACGTTGACCAACTGCTCGACAGCGGTCTCGAAGTGGTGGCCTGCGGCGCCAACGTTCCTTTTGCCGATAAGGAGATATTTTTCGGCCCCGTCATGGCTTATGCCGATGAACGCGTGAGCATCATCCCCGACTTTATCGCCAATTGCGGCATGGCCCGGGTCTTCGCGTACTGCATGGGCAAGGATGTTGAAATGAGCGACCGAGCCATTTTTGAAGACACTTCAAGTATCATCGAAAATGCCATCGCCGCAGTGATAAAAAGAAATTCATCGGACAAGAACATGGCTGCTACAGCTTTTGAGATTGCCCTCTCGCAACTCGTCTGATCCATGGAAATAGCGATTGTTGTCGTTTTTGTTCTGGGGTACCTGGCCATCGCGCTGGAGCATCCACTCAGACTCGACAAAGCAGCCTCAGCACTCCTACTCGGCACCATTTGCTGGGCCATTTTTGTGCTCGGCATTCAGGAGATTCCCGAAGGGCTCATGCATTATTACCACGACTTTGTGGAGAACAATACCTTTCTCAAAGACAGTGAGATGGTGCCGTCTTTTTTGGAGAGCAGGCTCTTGCATCACCTGAGTGAAATTGCCAGCATCCTCTTCTTCCTGCTAGGGGCCATGACCATTGTGGAAACCGTGGACGCTCACGGCGGATTTAAACTCATCACCGACCGCATTACCACCGACAATAAGGTGAAGCTGATATGGATCATCAGTACACTGACTTTCTTCTTTAGTGCAGTGCTCGACAACCTGACGGCCACCATCGTCATGATTTCCCTTTTGCGAAAGCTGATCAGAGACCGCCCGACGAGGTGGTTTTTTGTGGGCTTTATTGTAATTGCCGCCAATGCGGGTGGAGCCTGGTCGCCGATTGGTGAGGTGGTTCCTCTTTTGGTGCTCACCATGACCATGCGCGGCAAAATATACCGCCCCCGCGTGAGCCAGGATGACGAAGAGGAGACAAAAATCACTGTAAAAGAGCGCAGTACTATTTTCATCGTGGGTATTTTGGGACTGCTCTTTGTTCCCGTTTTTAAAACGGTGACCCACCTGCCTCCTTTTATGGGCATGATGCTCAGCCTCGGGGTGATGTGGGCCGTGACCGAAGTGATGCACCGCGACCGCAGTTACAATGCGCGCAAAAAACTGGCAGTAATCGGGGTGCTGAAAAAAATCGACTCCGCTTCCGTGCTTTTCTTCCTCGGCATCCTGCTCGGGGTGGCGGCCCTTCAGGAGGTCGGCACATTGGGCAACCTCGCCGCACTCCTCGACGCCACCATCGGCGATATCTATGTAATCAACCTATCTATCGGATTGCTTTCGGCCATTGTAGACAATGTGCCGCTGGTAGCAGCCGCCCAGGGAATGTACCCCATTGCAGAAACCGGTGTGTTTGCACAAAACGGTTCTTTCTGGCTGTTCCTGGCCTACTGCGCCGGAACGGGCGGAAGTGCGCTCATCATCGGTTCGGCTGCGGGCGTGGCCGCCATGGGCATTGAGCGCATCGATTTTCTATGGTACATGAAGCACCTGACATGGCTCGCTTTACTGGGCTATGTGGCGGGAGCGACGGTATTCATACTCATGGGTTCATAATTTCCCGCGCGGCCCTGCGTTTAGTATCAAATCAAACCCTATCCTTGTCTGTATGAAGACACCCCTCTTACTGCAAATCAATGCGGCTGCCACCGAAGCCGATACCCTGGCACAAGACGCCGTAACGGAAGAAACCATCTCCATTTGGGAGCTCATCGCCGGTGGCGGTTGGTACATCATGGGGCCTTTGGCGATCCTGTCCATCCTCGCGGTTTACATTTTTGCCGAAAGGTGGATGGCCATCAAGAGGGCCTCCAAGCAAGACAAAGATTTTATGAACCGCATCAAAGACTACGTAAGCGAGGGAAAACTCGACGCTGCGCGCAGCCTTTGCCTTTCGGAAAATACACCCGTGTCGCGGATGATCGACAAGGGCGTGAACCGCATCGGTAAGCCGGCCACCTTCCACGCCATGAAAATTTCCGGAAACGGGGTGGAAATCGAAGCCCTCTCGGGAGGTATCATGCAGGCGATGATCACGACTGTGGCCGGTCTCATCATTGGTATCGTGGCCTATATGGCGTACAACATTCTGGTGGTGAAAGTCGACAAGGTGGTCCATGGCATGGAGCGCCAGTCCATCGAATTCATTGACCTCCTCGAACAGCCCGGAAACTAAGCCGCATGAACCTGAGATCGAGAAATAAAGTCAACGCAACCTTCAGCATGTCGTCCATGACGGACCTTGTGTTTTTGTTGCTTATCTTTTTCATCATCCTCTCTACCATGGTGACGCCGTACTCGCTTCCGGTAGACCTGCCCGTGAGCAAAAACCGCGCTGACGCCAAGCAGAATGTAGCTTTGCGGATTGACGCCGATCTCAACTACAGCGTGAACAACAAAATTGTGAGCCCCCTCGATTTGGAGGCCAGATTGGCAGAGCATTTGATGTCGGTCGACAAGCCGAGCATCGTGCTTCACGTAGACCAGCAAGTACCCACGGGCGAGACTGTGAAGGTGCTGGACATAGCCAAGCGCAATAGCTGGAAAATAGTATTGGCCACCAAGCCGAAATAATCCATGAGCACCGAAGAAAAAAAGAGAAAGCGCAAAGCGGCCGTCATCGCGGTCTTGTTTCACGTGTTGATCACGGTTCTGTTTCTGTTTTTCGGATTGAAGCAACCCGTACCGCTGCCCGAGCAGCAGGGGGCTTCTATTGAATTCGGCTGGGATGACACTGGTTCCATGGCCGATCTGCAGGCACCGCAACCCGTGGCTGCACCCGTACAGGAGGCAAAGCCGGAAACAGCACCTGAAGTGCAGGAAGAAGTGGCCACCGAAGACGACAGCGAAGTGGCAGTGCCGGCCGCTGAGGAAGAAAAGCCCAAGCCCGTAAAAAAGCCCGATCCCAAACCTGAACCCAAGCCTACAGAAAAGCCCAAACCCGACCCGAAACCCGAACCCGCGGAAGAGAAACCCCAAATCAGCGATGAGCTGAAGAAGGCGATGGAATCCTTTGGAAAGCCGGGTGAAGGCACCAAGGGCGAAACGGGCGGCGAAGGATCGCAGGGCGATCCGCAAGGCACCGAAGGTCAAGGCGCACTTGGCGGCGGCGCCGGCGCATGGCAGCTCGACGGCCGGAGCATGTTGCCCGGCTACGGCACCAAAATCAGCGACACCAAAGAAGAGGGAATCGTGGTGCTCAACATCACAGTAGATAAATCGGGAAAGGTGACCGGCGCAACGCCCAACCTCCGCGAATCCACCACCACTTCACAATACCTGATCAACATGGCGATCAACGACGTGAAGAGCAATTTTCGCTTCAACGCCGATCCGAATGCGGCCTTCGAACAGCGCGGTAAGGTGAAATACGTTTTCCGCCTCCAATGATGACGTACGAGGAGGCCACTGCCTTTCTATTCACCCGCTTGCCCATGTTTCAACGCACGGGGCCGGCGGCTTATAAAAACGACCTTTCGAATACCATCGCCCTCTGCAGCCGCCTCGGCAATCCCGAGCGGAAGTTCAAGTCTGTCCACATTGCCGGCACCAACGGCAAGGGCTCTACAGCCTCGGCCATGGCTTCGATTTTTGCGGAAGCGGGATGCAAAACCGGGCTTTTTACTTCCCCCCACCTCAAAGATTTTCGCGAGCGCATCCGCATCAACGGTGAGATGATCCCCGAAGCTGCAGTGGTCGACTTTTTGAAAAAAAATCCGGGAATTATCGACGATCTTTCCCCCTCGTTTTTTGAGTTGACCTGTTGCATGGCCTTCGCCTATTTTGCAGAAGAGCAAGTGGACATCGCCGTGCTCGAAACGGGCATGGGCGGCCGCTTGGACTCCACAAATGTTGTGGTGCCAGAACTTTCGGTGATCACTTCCATCGGCTATGACCACCAACAGTTTTTAGGCAATACCCTCGCCGCGATCGCCGCCGAAAAGGGCGGGATCATCAAAGCGAGTGTCCCTGTTGTGGTCAGCGAGAACGAACCCGAAGTCTTGGCCGTCCTTTCAGAAAAAGCGAAAGCGGTGGGAGCGCCGTTCACCGCCGTCGATCCGTCCGATGAAGGTCTCGATACCGATCTCGGAGGTGATTACCAGAAAGAAAACATGCGTACCGTTGCCGCAGCGGTGAAAGTGCTGCGCGAAGGCGGATGGAAGCTGAGCAGTGCGGCGGTGATCGCCGGCGCCTCGAAAGTGAAAATCAATAGCGGCCTGCGCGGCAGGTGGGAGGTCATCTCCGAATCGCCACGCGCCATCGCAGATGTGGGACACAACGCCGAAGGTGTGGCCATGGCCGTGGGCATGCTCAAAGCCGAAACCTACCGCCGACTCCACATCGTATGGGGCATGGCCGCTGACAAAGACGCCGACGAAATCCTCTCCCTCTTACCCGCCGATGCCATTTACTACTGGTGCAAACCCGATGTACCCCGGGGCAAGGACGCAGAACTTTTGAGGGAGCAGGCTGAAAAATTTGACCTCCACGGAGCAGTTCACGGCAGCGTCCCCGACGCCTACGCCGCCGCCCTCGCCACCGCCGAATCCGACGATTTGGTCTTTGTGGGAGGCAGTGTTTTTGTAGTCGGAGAGATCCTTTGAATTTTTTTCAAAGACCGTGTTGGCATATCTGAAAATTCATCTATATTTGCACCCGCTTAAGCGCAAAAGGGGCGATTAGCTCAGTTGGTTTAGAGCACCTGCCTTACAAGCAGGGGGTCGTAGGTTCGAATCCTACATCGCCCACAAAGGAAAAAATCGCACGAGAGTGCGATTTTTTTTTTGCCCCAATTTAAAAATGCCAAGCCTTAGCTTGAGCATTTTTAAATTGGGGCAAAAAAAAGTAACCGGCCTCCAAGGCCGGTTTTTTCCTTTGGGTACCAGGGCTTCGATGAATAGGATGCGCAGCAATCCTAAACCGCAAATGATTTTATTACTCCAAGTCGCCAAGCCTTAGCTTGAGCATTTTTAAATTGGGGCAAAAAAAGTAACCGGCCTCCAAGGCCGGTTTTTTCCTTTGGGTACCAGGGCCCTGATGTCCAGCATGCGCAGCAATCCTTGTGGCTGTCAGGGAAGCCCATTCTCATGCCTTCGGCTTGATCTTGGATCGGCGTTGCACTTGGATTGAAAACAGTCATTGACGTTAGTCAACTCCTTGTTTTCAATCCTACGTGCGCCTTGATAATGAGCTTCTCGGTTCAGCCACTTGATTTCAACAATAGACTCTAAAAGAGCAGACACCGGGCTTACTAATCCAATTCTACGAAGTGAAGTGCCAAGCCGTAGCTTGAGCATTTTGGGGCAGGGGCAAAACACAACTTCAGGCCACTCGGTTTCGCAGGTCGAAGACCCTGCTTAAGCAGTGGTCAAAAATTCCGTGCTAAAGACAGGATCTTCGACCTGCAAGGCAGCGAATTTGTAATCCTGCGTTCATCCGGCACATTTATAAGGTAGGGGGGACTGCTGCTGCACATTCCCCGACTTGTGAGATCGTGGGTGTTCTGCTTATTTCGAATGTTCTGCACCCCTGTTACGCCGCCTCTCCGCCGATTTGCAGCTCAAAAATGACTCACTTGCGCACTTCAAAAGCTTCCCTGATGAGCTTCAAATTGTACCATGGCACCGACAAAGGCACCCACCCAAAAAAAACCTTTTCCAATCAAAAAAATCATCATTACCTTTGCAGCCCGCTTGCCGAAGTGGTGAAATTGGTAGACACGCATGTTTCAGGGACATGTGCCCATCGGGCGTGGGGGTTCGAGTCCCTTCTTCGGCACATTTCAGGGCGTCATTATGGCGCCCTTTTTTTGTGCCCGGATTTTCGTGCCGGCGCCGCTCCTCCGCGCTATTTGCCGCAAGGCGAAAAAATGAGGTGATAATACTTCAAAGGCCTTACTTTCGCGTGAGATGAGCATTGCCAAGTCATACCTGCGTTACCGCCTCAAGGCCAAAACACGGCATGGCGTGCATTCCCCTTTTGTGTACGACATCGTCGAGAAGGTGGTGCAGGCCAAAGGTGCACGCAATGACGCTGCGATAGAAAATTTGCGGAAAGCCCTGAAAAAGGACAACCGCCTTTTGGAAATCAATGACCTCGGAGCGGGAAGCCGAAACGGGGCGGGGTCTTCGCGGACGGTGTCTCAAATAGCTCGCAGCAGTGCCACGGCGCCCGCGCAGGCTGCATTTTTGCAAAGGCTCGCCACCCACCTCAAGTGCCGAAACATTCTGGAACTCGGTACCAACCTGGGCCTCACCACAGCCTACCTCGCCTCTGCGAGCCATGCCGAGCGCGTCCTGAGCATCGAGGGAGATGAAGCCTTGGCAAAAATGGCCATCGAAAACCTGGCGAAGCTGAATGTGTCGGCAGAAGTGCGGTGCGGAAATTTTGACGACCTGCTCGAGCCCTCACTGCGCGACTTAAAGAACCCCGATTTGGTGTACGTTGATGGAAATCACCGAAAGGAGCCTACATTGAGGTATTTTGACATCATCGCGCAATACGCCCGTGAAAATACGTTGGTAGTTTTGGGCGATATCCATTGGAGCAGTGAAATGGAAGAAGCCTGGGAAGTGGTGCGGAATTTGGAATCCGTGACGCTCACCGTCGACATGTTTTACCTCGGGCTCGTCTTTTTCCGAAAAGGAAGGGCCCGCGAACACTTTACCTTAAAACACCCCTGAATATGGCATTGATCGAAGTAAGAGAACTCGCCAAAATATACCAAATCGGGACGCAGGAGGTCAAAGCCCTGCAGTCCGTAGACCTGGATATTGAAAAGAACGAATTCGTGGCCCTGATGGGGCCGTCGGGAAGCGGAAAGAGTACGCTGATGAACATCCTCGGCTGTCTGGACACGCCTTCAAAAGGCAGCTATTTTCTCAATGGCAGCGATGTGAGCAAAATGGTGGACGACGACCTGGCTGAAGTGCGCAACCGCGAGATTGGATTTATATTCCAGACGTTCAACCTCCTGCCGCGCTACTCGGCCCTCGAGAATGTGGCCCTCCCGCTGATCTACAAAGGTGTGGGGAAAGCCGATCGAAACGAGCGCGCCCGCGAGGTGCTCGAGCAGGTGGGCCTGGCCGATCGGATGGACCACAAGCCGAATGAACTCTCCGGAGGGCAGCGACAGCGTGTGGCCGTGGCCCGTGCGCTGGTCAACAGCCCTTCCATCATCCTGGCCGATGAGCCGACGGGTAACCTCGACAGCAAAACATCCTACGAAATCATGGCCCTGCTCGACGACATTCACCGCTCGGGCAACACCATCATCCTGGTGACCCACGAGGAAGACATCGCCCAACATGCCCGACGTATTGTCCGCCTGCGCGACGGATTGATCGAATCCGACATGTCGACAACCGATGCCGAGCTGCAAAAACCGGCGCGGTAAACAAGTCCGCGCTTATTCCGTTAAATCCACAACACTTCAACACACCCATGAAAATATACACCAAAACGGGCGACGCCGGTAAAACATCACTCCTTGGAGGCTCGCGGGTGGCAAAATACCACTTGCGCATCGAAGCCTACGGAACCATCGATGAGCTAAACTCGCACGTTGGTATGCTGCGCTCATACGAATTGGATGCGGCAGTCGTGAAGCAGTTGATTGACATCCAAAACCACCTGTTTGTGATCGGCGCCCAGCTGGCCACGGAGCCGGGCGAGAAGAAAGTGAAAATACCGAAGCTGCAGGAGGGCGATGTGACCTTTCTTGAGCAGTCGATTGACGCGATGGAAGAAGCGTTGCCGCCGATGAAGAATTTTGTGCTTCCCGGTGGTCATCTCGCCGTGGCGCAGGCCCACATTTGCAGGTGTGTATGCAGGCGCGGCGAGCGTATTGTGCTGCACCTCAATGATGAGAGTGATGTGCCAACCCCTATCCCGGTTTACCTGAACCGGCTCTCGGACTATTTCTTTGTTCTGAGCCGAAAAATAAGCCGTGATTTGAAAGCTGAGGAGACCCCTTGGATACCTGAAAAGGAGTAATCATCAGATTTTGAGATTATTAATAATCATTAATTTAGCTTGCAAGGGAAAACAAAAAAACTACTTTTGCGTAACGATAAAAGAACGATTAAAAGCACACTATTATGTACTGGACACTCGAATTGGCATCCTACCTTGAAGATGCGCCCTGGCCGGCTACAAAGGACGAGTTGATCGACTTTGCGATCCGCACAGGCGCCCCGCTTGAGGTGGTCGAAAACCTTCAGGAGATCGAGGAGGTCGGTGAATTGTACGAAACGATCGAAGACATTTGGCCGGATTATCCGACCAAGGAAGATTTCTTCTTTAATGAAGATGAATACTGACAAAAATCAAAGAGGCGCCACGAGCGCCTTTTTTTATGACCGGATGTTTGGCATCCGAGGTGGTGCGCGCATTTCAGCCGTAAGTGGTCAGAAGTAAGTTTCGGGCCTGCCCGCCAAAACGGCAGTAAAAATTCAAGGCATCGTTTATGGTGTTCCATTCGCTTAAATCACGCCGCCGCACTGTGCATATCGCCGTGAAATAGGTACCTTTGCACCCCCGCGTCTGAGGCGCTCGAAAATTTGAAAACCCCATGTTAGGATCTTTTACCAAGACACTCAAGAAAATATTCGGAGATAAATCCGAACGCGATATCAAGCTCATTGAACCCGTTGTGAAGCAAATCAACGAGATCGGAGAGCAGCTCAAATCCATCAGCCACGACGATCTTCGCGCCAAAACGGATGGCCTCAAAGCCCGTATCGTCGAAGCTACCAAAGAAAACGAAGCCCGCATCGCCGAGCTCAAAAAGGAAGTGGATGACAACCCCGAGATGGCCATCGCCGATAAGGAGGCCATTTTTGATCAGGTGGATGCCATCGCGACCGAAAACAATGACCTCATTGAAAAAGAGCTGAAGGAAATTCTCCCCGAGGCCTTTGCCGTGGTGCGAGAAACGGCGCGTCGCTTTATGGAGAATGAAACCATCGAAGTGACCGCAAACGATTTTGACCGCAACGTGGCCGCTCAGCGCAGTGGCTTGGATATCAAAGGTGAAAAGGCCGTGTGGCATCGCAAGTGGATGGCTGCCGGCACCGAAATCACCTGGGACATGATGCACTACGATGTGCAGCTCATCGGTGGTATTGCGCTCCACGAAGGCAAAGTGGCCGAGATGCAAACGGGTGAAGGTAAAACCCTCGTGGCCACCCTGCCGGTGTACCTCAATGCCCTTGCGGGAAAAGGTGTACACCTCGTGACGGTGAACGACTACCTCGCGCGAAGGGACTCCGAGTGGATGGGCCCGATTTACGAATTTCACGGCATGTCAGTCGACTGTATTGACAAGCACCAGCCCAACAGCGACGAGCGCCGCAAGGCCTACCTCGCCGATGTGACTTTCGGAACCAACAACGAATTCGGCTTCGATTACCTCCGCGACAACATGTCGACCACGCCCGAGCGGCTCGTGCAGCGCAAGCAGCACTACGCCATCGTCGATGAGGTCGATTCTGTATTGATCGACGACGCCCGTACGCCCCTCATCATTTCGGGTCCCACCCCAAAAGGCGATCAGCAGCTCTTTGACGAGATGAAGCCCAGGGTTGAAAAACTTTACAACGTACAGCGACAGCTCGTGATCGGCCTCATCGCCGAAGCCAAGAAGAAGCTCGCCGCTGTAGAAGACGGAAAGATCTCCAAAGACAATGTGACCGAAGGCGGGCTCGCCCTCTTCCGCTCGCACCGCGGTTTGCCCAAGCTTAAGCCACTCATCAAGTTCATGAGTGAGCCCGGCATCAAGCAGCAAATGCTCAAGACCGAGGCCTACTACCTCCAGGACCAGGAGAAGGAAATGCACAAGGCCGACTCGGTGCTGTACTTTACCATTGAGGAAAAAAACAACTCGGTAGAACTC
>JAIVHQ010000038.1 GCA_020200995.1 Flavobacteriales bacterium | reverse complement strand
GGCGGGGATGATCCCAAGGGGGGAGGCTTTCAGTGAAAATCTGCACTGCCTGCCGGCATTGCGATTTTTTTGTACCCCAAAATTTCCTCGAGCTAAGGCAAGGGATTATCACCGCCCAAAATGGCAAGGATGATCCCAAAGGGGGGGCCTTCAGTGAAAATCTGAAACGCCTGCCGGCGATGCGATTTTTTTGTACCCAAAAATTTCCTCAAGCTAAGGCTTGGGAAATTTTTGGGTACAAAAAAATCCCTACATACTTGCAGGGATTTTCACTGAGCGGGAGACGGGATTCGAACCCGCGACCCCGACCTTGGCAAGGTCGTGCTCTACCAGCTGAGCTACTCTCGCATTTGGGTCGACAAAATTACACAATATTCCGAATTCCGAAAACAAAATTCACTTTCCGCTGATCTTTTTGATCTCATTCAACTTCATGAGGGCTTCCACAGGTGTTAAGGCATTGATGTCCATATGGGCGATCTCATCTCGGATTTGCTCCAAAACCGGGTCGTCGAGTTTGAAAAAGCTCAATTGCAAGGGGTCGTCTTTCTTTTTGCCGCCGGGTTGGTCCTGCATTGTGCCTGCATGCGACTTCTCCAGCCGCCCCATAATCTCATGAGCCCTGCTTACCACAGTACGGGGCATTCCGGCCAATTGAGCAACGTGAATACCAAAGCTGTGCTCACTACCGCCCGGCTTTAGCTTCCGAAGAAAAATCACTTTATCGCTGACCTCCTTTACACTCACATTGAAGTT
The DNA here is from genome assembly GCA_020200995.1 of Flavobacteriales bacterium. Taxonomy (GTDB): domain Bacteria; phylum Bacteroidota; class Bacteroidia; order Flavobacteriales_D; family Cryomorphaceae; genus T3Sed10-241. The sequence continues at coordinate 19,240 of JAIVHQ010000038.1, read as the reverse complement.
TTTAATCCGCTTAAACAGAGCCGACATTTCATTGAGCTCGTGGTAGTGGGTGGCAAATAGGGTTTTGGCGCGGGCGTCTTTGCGCTCGTGGATGTATTCTGCAATGGCCCAGGCAATGCTCACTCCGTCGTAAGTGCTGGTTCCCCGGCCTATCTCGTCAAGCAATACCAGACTTCTGCTCGATAAATTGTTCAGAATGCTCGCCGTCTCATTCATCTCTACCATAAACGTAGACTCACCCGAAGAGATGTTGTCGCTCGCCCCCACCCGTGTAAACACCTTATCGATAAGTCCGATGTACGCAGCATCGGCCGGGACGAAACATCCCGTTTGCGCCATGATCACAATGAGGGCCGTTTGGCGAAGCAGGGCTGATTTACCGGCCATATTGGGGCCTGTGATCATCATGATCTGCTGCTTGGCATTGTCGAGGTACACATCGTTGGAAACGTATTCCTCGCCCGTGGGGAGGTGCTTTTCAATCACCGGGTGCCTGCCGCCTTTGATGTCCAGCACATGCTTCTCCGACATTTCGGGACGGCAATAGTTGTTAGCCACAGCAATTTCCCCGAATCCGCAAAGGCAGTCCAGCTCAGCAATGCGGCGCGCATTGAGCTGGATGGGCTCGATATACTGAGCAAGCGACTCCACCAGATCCGCGTAAAGCTGTGTTTCGAGGACGAGGATTCGCTCCTCCGCACCCAGTATTTTTTGCTCGTATTCCTTTAACTCTTCGGTGATGTACCGCTCAGCATTTACGAGGGTTTGCTTTCGCATCCAGTTATCGGGAACCTTGTCCTTGTGCGTATTGCGTACTTCGATGTAGTACCCGAAAACGTTGTTGAATGCAATCTTGAGAGAAGAGATGCCCGTCGACTCGATTTCCCGCTTTTGCATGGCCAGCAGGCGGTCTTTGCCGCGCGTGGTTATGTCGCGAAGTTCGTCGAGGTCGGCATTCACCCCTTCGGCGATCACACCGCCTTTAGAAACAAGGGCCGGCGCATCGGAATCTATTTCACGCTCAATCCGGTCTACCACAGAGTTACAAGGATTCAACTGTTCGGCTATCCGCGTCAGCAAAGTATTTCCCGAACCCGCAAGGGCTTCCCGAATAGGCCGCATGGCACTAAGGGCTCTCTTGAGCTGCAGTACTTCCCTTGGATGAATGCGAGCCACAGCCACTTTTGATATAAGGCGCTCCACATCGCCGATCTTTTCAATATGGCCTTTGATAGAAGCTGCGATTTCTTCCTCATCGATCAGGTACTGCACTGCATCATGGCGCTCCACGATGGGTTTCGTCTGCTTTAGCGGAAGCACCACCCATCTCTTCAGCATGCGGCTGCCCATGGGCGATACTGTTCGGTCAATCACATCCAGCAGCGATACGGCGCCGTCATTGGAAGGCTGTAGCAGCTCCAGGTTGCGAATGGTAAAGCGGTCGAGCCAAACGTAGTTGTCCTCATCGACTCGGGAGAGACCCGAAACGTGGGCCAGTTTCTCGTGGTGGGTTTCGCGGAGGTAGTGCAGCACTGCGCCTGCAGCAATGATTCCGAGATCCATACCCTCCACTCCAAAGCCTTTGAGGCTTTTTGTCTTAAAATGAGAAAGGAGGAGGTCGTAGGCAAAATCGCGCGTAAAAACCCAGTCGTCGAGCCGGAAGGTGTGAAACTTGCCGCCGAAAACATCGAGAAACTTATTTTCGTAATTGCGTTGAAAAAGAACTTCACTGGGTTTGAACCCCTGCATAAGCTTTTCGATGTAGGGCAGCGAGCCCTCGGCGGTCATGAACTCACCGGTGCTGATATCGAGCAGCGATAGGCCTGCCTTGTTTTGAAAAAAGTGAACAGCGGCCAAAAAATTATTGCTCTTGTGGTCAAGTACTTGGTCGTTGTATGATACACCCGGCGTCACCAGTTCAGTCACTCCCCTTTTGACGATCGACTTCGTCATTTTGGGATCCTCAAGCTGGTCGCATATAGCAACACGGTAGCCTGCTCGCACGAGTTTCGGCAAATAGGTATCGAGCGAATGGTGCGGGAAGCCGGCAAGCTCTACATGCCCCGCTGCTCCGTTCTTGCGCTGCGTGAGTACAATACCGAGCACCTGCGCGGCCTTCACTGCGTCTTGCCCGAAGGTTTCATAGAAGTCACCTACCCTGAAAAGCAGCAGCGCGTCGGGGTATTTCGCCTTGATGGCGGAATACTGTTTCATCAACGGTGTCTCTACCGCTTCCTTTTTCTTTGCTTTCTTTGTTGCCACTTGACTTATGCTGTCAAATATCCACGAAAATACCAAACCCCATTTGGTTTAGCCCGATACACCTCCCCTCTTTTTCACATCTTATGAACACCAAACTCAGTTTAGATGCCCTCAACAGGCCAAATGTAGAGGAATTCGAGAAGCTGCCGAAACAACCGGTCCATGTGATCCTCGACAATGTAAGAAGCGCCCAAAATGTCGGTTCTATATTTCGCACCATGGACGCCTTTCGCTGCGCCAGGCTTCACCTTTGTGGAATAACCCCGGCTCCTCCCCACAGAGAAATTAACAAAACAGCCTTGGGTGCCACAGCATCAGTCCCGCATTCTACTCACGCCGAAACCATTGGCGCGATAAAGCAACTGCGATCGCGAGGATTGACAATTTACGCCGTTGAGCAAACGGAGAATTCAATTGATCTTGCGAAATTCGAAAGAGCGGAGGGGGTAGAAATTGCCCTGATTTTCGGAAATGAAGTGGAAGGCGTCGATCAATCAGTCATCGATGCATGCGACGGCAGTTTGGAAATTTCTCAATTCGGCACCAAACATTCACTGAACATAGCCGTATGCGCAGGTATCGTGCTTTGGCAAATTGCGGGGATAAAACTGAGTGAAAAATAAGCAGGTGCTTCGATTTTTGTATCTTTCGCATCGGAAAGTTAAAACAACAATGCCCGAAAAAATCAGAGGCTTTTATTTGACGATGACTTTAATGCTGTTTACATGCAGCACAGCTCATTCTCAGTACTTCGGAGCCAAATCCACCTATTGGAAAAACGAACGGCACAGCATGAGCCTGGGCTTGGGTGCTGCGAATTTCCTGGGTGAACTCGGAGGGCGCGACCAAATTGGTTCCGACTTCATTTGGGACCTGGAGATTTCAAAAACACGACCTTCTTTAATGGTCAATTATCGCTATCAATTCGGGAGTGCTCTTTATGCACGTGCTCAATTCGCTTTCGGTTACGTGGCGGGCAATGATGCTTTGACGGAAGAAACATTTCGCAGAAACAGAAACATCCATTTCAGGTCTCCGATTTTCGAATTTGCAGGCATGCTCGAGGCAGAAGTTTTAAATTTTCGCTCGAAAAGTCGCTACGGCCTTGGTGCTAAAACTTCCATATGGGAGGGCTTCAGCCTTTTTGTCGTTTTGGGAGTGGGGGTGACACGGTTTAATCCCCAGGGAAATTTTGACGGTACTTGGTACAACCTGCGCCCTTTGCGCACAGAAGGCCAAGGCCTGGAAGAAGGCCCTGAAATTTATTCTCTGTTCACAGCAGTGATACCGATGGGTATTCGAATCGGCTACGAAGTCAATAAGGAATGGTCGTTCGGGCTTGAAATCATGCACCGCATCACCTTCACTGACTACGCTGACGATGTAAGCGGCAACTATTATGACAACGAGTTTATTCGCGATGCTGTCGGTGACTTGGCTGCGCATTTCGCAGACCCCAGTCTGGGCACATTCATTGATGACAACGGCAATGAGCGTCCGCTAAATTCCACAGGTACAGGTCAGCAACGTGGAAATCCCGACAACAATGACGCCTATATGTTTGCCCACATCACGGCAACTTACAAAATCACCCAAAAGCGGTTCAAACGTACACGTGGACGCGTGACAAAACGCAGAACACGAAGAGTGGTATTCTAATCTTAAGTCACTCCATAGAGTCGAGTGGATAATTAAGAAAGTTCATTAGTGGGTCCTCGGAGCGAAGCATTCACAGGCGCACACAAAACGGACGAAAGCGAGCTTAGGAAAACCGTTGAAAGCTCACAATACACTATTTTTAATCATTGAAAAGCCTGCCTGCCGAACAGCCGAGCAAGGATTACCTGCGCGGCGGAGTGACTGACTGTGCGCAGGATTAATCCAATGCCGATCAAAGATCAAGTGCTTAGATCAAATCAGCAAGGTTTTCAAACCGAACACCAACGAACAGCTACCTGTGGCTTTATGAAGATTGAAGCTGATCCGCATGGCTGCCGCACCGTGCGATGGCCCCGGAGCGGTGGCCCCTGAGCGGAGTCGAAGGGAGTCGAAGGGAGTCGAAGTGGATGTCATGACATTGGCCCAAAGTTGAACATTGAGCGCAGCAGAAGGCATTAAAATGGCCCTCGTGTACAGACACGAAGAAGATGAAACATGCGAATCCCACAGCAAAAGCAGATATAAAAAAAAGCCTGCTCAGTGAGCAGGCTTATTTATTTGATCAGGTTGAAATCAAGTATTACTTGATCTCGTTTTGGTGGTTTCGGAATTCCAGATCCTTGGCCGCATCTTCTTTCAAAGAAGCGTCAATGGCATAAGCGGCTTTCAAGCTGCTGCCAACCGTTGCTGAATCGTTCGTGCGCGCAGCAATGATTGCTTTCAGGTATTGACCCGAGGCAGAATCTTTTTCTGAAGACTCGTTCAATGTAGACATGGCAGCGTCGTTATTTCCGCTGAGTACATAGGCCAATGCCTTGTTAAAGGTACTGAAGCCTGCCATGTTTTGAATGGCTGATGCGTACTTTCCGTTTTGAATGTCGACTATACCCATGTTATAATTCACTTCATTTCCGGCACCTGCAGCTTTCTCGTAGTGATCCATGGCAGCCTTGCGGTCACCACCAAGTCGCTTGATGATTCCAAGATTGTTGTGAGCTTCGGGGCTTTCTTCTTTTTCTACAGAGGCATTGAACATCGCCTCGGCCTGAGAAACTTCATTCTTCATCAGGTGCACAACACCCATGTTGTTGTATGCGCGGTAATCATCCGCATAAGTTTCTGAAGTCTTCTTGTAAATGGCAAACTGCTCATTCATATCATCGGTGAGGGTTGCAGCGTAGAGCATTTCTTCAACCGAAAGAGAATCGGCATTTTCAGAGCGAGCCAAAGCCATGATTTGATCATCAGTTCTTCCGTTGATATCGTAGTTCACTGTAATCTGCGAACGGCGAAGCTCAGGAAGAATCTTGTCAGCAATTTCTACATATGTGGCCGCCAGGTTTCTGATTTCTTCTTCTCGCTTCGAATTGTCATTGTACATTTCGAGGATGCGAAGGATCAGTTCCTTGTCAGCAATATCCGAGGTTTGCATTTTTTGCTTAAACCCGTCCCAGTCTTCTCCTTTTGGCTTGAGGTCGAAAAACTTATCGCCATCAAACTTCATCTTATGTTTCTTCATCAGGCTGGAAACAGCGCGTTTTGCAGAATTGGCGCGATCGTCGGCCAGGTTTTCATTCAGGCTGATTTCACCTTCAGGAGATGCATAAGCTTCGATAACCGCACCTTTGAAAGTGTGGTTCTCTTTTACTCCGTTCTCTTTAAGATAGGCATCTATTGCCTTCACATCATCTGCACGCAGCTCACCCGAACGCACTACTGATGAATTCACCAAGTAATTAATGACAGCGTATGCGTTGTGAGATGTAACCCTCGTGAACTGATCGGCACCCAAAACAGGCTTATCATCACTCATCACCATGAATGGAGTGGTTATAACACCATCGGCCAGTTTGTAAGGATCAAAAGCCTTCTCTTTATTACCCATTTTACCAAGGATGTGGAGCATAAGATCCGAATCTTTCATGTCGGGTGTGTAAGCCACTTTGTCGTTGTAGGTAAAACTCTTTCCGTTTTCGTGTGGAATCACAGTCGCATTACCGGCAGCCTTTTCGCCTTGAAAAGATGTCGTTTTGTAAGCCGTGCTGGTTCCTGCATATTCGAGCTTGGGCGTGAGATCCACTTCGGCTTTCTTGTTGAAATACTTACCCGGAAATTTTCCGTTGATATTCACTTCCACGCTGTCACCTCTTACAATTAATGGATTGGGATCCAAATCATAAGTGATGGTCTCTGCATATTTCGCCATCTTACCCAGTCCGCCGCAGGCAGATATAAACAAACCTGCAAACGCGATAAGGGCTATTGTTTTCAAATTTTGGTGCTTCATTTCGGATGATTGTTTTTTGAAGAAAAGCTGATTTTGTCCTTGTTTTTCAGCCTGCAATAATACACATAGTTTTTGAAATTAAGAAAGTCGTTAACTACTTTTAGCCGGGTTGCATGATTCGTCAAACGACTTGATGATGAACCCCTTTAGATGCCGGTTTTTCTACGATGGAAAGAATCGACTCAAAGTCCGCAGGATTTTCCACAAAATCAATATTAGAAGTGTCGAGTAAATGGATGCGCATATGCCCACTTTGCTTGCGCAAAAAATCGAGGTATTGCTGCTGAATATTATGCAGATATGTGGCATCAATATTCTGTTCATATCGCCTTCCGCGCCGCCTGATGTTGTGCAGTAATTTATCAACGGGAGCGTATAAATAAATCAGCAAATCGGGCTTCGGCATGCTTTCAAACATAATATCGAAGAGCTGCCTGAACAATTTGTACTCATCCGGGCCCAAATTGGTACGTGCAAATATCATCGACTTACTTATAAAATAATCGGAAACCGTGAGCGAAGAGAAGAGATTGGGACCTGCAGCGCGGGTGTTGAGCTGCTGAAAACGCTCCGCGAGAAAGGAAAGCTCTAAAGGAAAAGCATAACGCTCGGGCTCGCGGTAAAATTTGGGCAGAAAAGCATTGTCTGCAAAGCCTTCGAGCAAAAGCTCGGCTCCGTAATGCTTGGCCAGCATGTGAGAAAGGGTGGTTTTTCCAGCCCCGATATTTCCTTCTACAGCTATAAAGTTATAATCCATCGTAGAGCTTCAGCCCCGCATCTTCATCGGGCCTCGGGAGTATCGATAATTTCACTTCCGTAAAATATGATGTCGATGTCGATTTCGCGCGCAGCGTAGCCTTGACCCTGGTCAGTTTTCTCAGCGCGACCGCACTCCCTTTCCAGGCCTTCCAAAAACAGCCGTAGCGCAAAGGCATCGAGTGACGTTCTGTAAGCGCATGCCATATTCAGGTAGGGCTTTTCATCGGTGTACCCCCAGGGTGGCGTCTCCCACACGGCACTGCACGCTTCGACCACACCTTTTGCCGAAAGGCCGCTCAAAGCACAATTGAGATAAGCCCGGCGATCGCCGAGATTACTGCCCAATGATAAATATGTGGTGACTTGATGGTTCATGAACTCCTTCCGTTTACACAGCACCCCGACCTTTGATGTAAAAACCGAACGGAATAAGGTGGAGGATTATTAATTTCGCAGCAAAGAAACAACAATAATGAAGCAATTCTTCAAGTACATGTTCGCGAGTATACTCGGCACCTTTGTAGCCGTTTTCGCTCTGTTTTTCGTGTTTTTCATCATCATTGCCGGTGCTGTCTCATCGGCTTTCAGCGACCTTGACAGGTCCAAAAGCCCTACGACGGTTAAAGAAAACACTATTCTGAAACTCGACCTGGATCGCCCGATCACCGACCGCGGCCCGGAGCAAGTATTTAAACTCGACTTTGGTCCGTTCAAATCCGTATCACCCATCGGGCTCGATCAGATTATCGAAAATCTGGAAAAGGCTAAGGAAGACGATAACATAGAAGGCATCCTCATCACCACATCCATGCCCCTGGCCGGAATGGCCACGCTGGAAGAAATCAGGAATGCACTGATCGACTTCAAGTCGTCGGGCAAATGGATAGTGAGCTACGGCGAAGTGTACAGCCAAAATGCTTATTACCTGGCTTCCGTGGCCGATGAAATATATGTGTACCCGGAGGGTGGCGTCGACTTTCGCGGACTCAGCACAAACATTGCCTTCCTAAAAGGTATGTTCGACAAGCTCGACGTTGAAATGCAGGTAATCCGAGGATCTAACAATAAATTCAAAAGTGCGGTGGAGCCCTTTATGCTCGATCAAATGAGCCAGGCCAACCGAATGCAAACCGAAAAATGGCTCAACTCCCTCTGGGGGAATATGCTCACGGGAATAGGAACTGCTCGCGACATGGACAGTACGGGCCTCGCAGTCATAGCCGATGAATACCTGGTGCAAAATGCCGAAGACGCCGTGTCGCAAAAGCTCATTACCGCCACCAAGTACGGTGATGAAGTGCTCGACATCCTAAAGCTAAAAACGGAAACCGAAGAAGACGAAGACCTCCGTACCGTGAGCCTTTCAGATTACTTCAGGGCACCGGGAAAAAAGAAAGACGGCAAATTCATACCCTCGTATAAAAAGAATAAAATAGCCGTAGTTTACGCCAACGGTCAGATCAACAGTGGTAAAAGCGGCGACGATGCCATCGGGAGTGAGACTTTTGTGAAAGCCATTCGCAGCGCCCGTCAAGACACAAGTGTGAAGGCCATCGTACTGCGAATCAACTCACCGGGCGGTAGTGCCCTGGCCAGTGACGTGATTTGGCGCGAAACAATGTTGGCGAAAGAAGCCAAGCCCCTCGTGGTATCCATGGGCGACGTGGCAGCATCCGGCGGATACTACATCGCAGCAGCAGCTGATCGCATTTTTGTAATGCCGGGTACCATTACAGGCTCTATAGGTGTATTCGGTGTACTTCCCAACATGAAGGGTTTGTTCAACAACAAAATGGGCATCACATTTGACGGGGTGAAGACCGGCGAATTTGCCGATTACCCGGAGATAACAAGATCATTGACATCAAATGAATACGCTATCCTGCAGCGCGGTGTAGACGAGACCTATGCGCGCTTCACCGAAATCGTGGCCGAAGGTCGTGGTATGACTGCTGAAGCAGTGGATGAGATTGGTCAAGGCCGTGTATGGAGCGGTGCCGACGCCATCGGCATCGGACTGGCAGACTCCATCGGCGGGATGAGCAGGGCCATCAGTGCAGCTGCCCAACTCGCTGAAATTGAGGATTACGCCTTGCGCAACCTTCCCGAACGTGAAGATCCATTTGAGGCCTTCCTGAAAGAGTTCACAGGTGAAATTTCGAACACCTTGCTTATGAATCAACTCGGTGGAGACGAAGCGCTTTTATGAATCAACTCGGTGGAGACGAAGCGCTTTTCAATCAATTCAAATACGCCCGATCGGTGAAAGAGATGAGCGGTGTGCAAGCGGTAATCCCCTACCGAATCGAAGTCAAATAGTGCCCGTCCATAAAGTCCATTCTCATGCCTCCGGCCATGCCTGTGGCTACTATATAACTAGATTTAACCAGTTGATTGTCTGTGTCCCTGATAACCGGTTTTGTCATCATTTTTGAGGGCAAAAATGCCGCCAAAACCTTTGCATTACGCCGACATTAATCCACGGTTCACACCGTGGGCTAATTTCATGTCACCGCTGCGCGGTTCTACTTCGATCATCATGAGGACGCAGTTATCTGTTTTCGATGTTCGGTTGGAAAACCGCGCTAACTTGGTCTAAAGAGTTGATCTTCGATCGGCGTTGCAACCGGCTAATTGTGGATCATCCCGCCGTGGCGGGACTCATCGTTCTTAAGTCCTGCGTGCGACCGGATAATGAATTTTCTGAATCAGCCACTTTAATATACTGACAGACACTAAAGGATTCAGTAGTTCAGGCTCACCTTGTAGCCGCTGTACTTTCGGAGGTTGATTACACCCTTTGCGTCAAACATAAGGTACTGTCCGCGAATTCCTGTCAGCATGCCTTTGATTTGCTTTAAGTCTTCAAGCTTGAGCCCTTTCACTTTCTCAGGATACTCCATTACGGGGTAGTTGAAAGTTTGTATGATAGTATCTCGCGTGGCGTATTCAGCCAGTTTTTCCGGAAGGAAATCGAGGAGTTCATCACGCAGGGCTATTAGATCGTGATCGCTTCGTGCATCCACGAGCATGCGCCTCCAGTCGGTACGGTCAGAAACGAACTGCTTCAGTTCTACTTCTATTTCGCCTGCAAGCCTGCGGTAGGGCGTTTTGGCGATTTGCAAAGCGCGGTAAGCGCCCTGATCGATCCATCTAGCGGGAATTTGCGTGGCTCGCGTCACGCCCACCTTCACATCCCCGGTTTGTGCAAGGTACACCGCGTGCGGTTGGTTGTGGTGTGCTTCTTCCCACTCCACATCCCGGCCCTTTCCGAGGTGGGCCTCGCAGAGTTCAGGCCTCATAATGCAGGGCGCCGCCTGTGGTGAATCGCGAAAGCAGGGGTAACAAAACCCTTGTCCGTAGGTCTTTTTGAGTGAAGTACCGCAATTGATGCAGTTGATCTCACCGTCCCATTCCAAAACCAACTCACTACCCACCAAGGCATTAAGATCCAGAACAGGTTTCCTGTCCAAATTTAATTTGTACTGAACGGTATCATTTTGTTCTACCGACATCTTTCGCAACGTTCCGCTTACACGCATAATACAACAGTTTGATCATACCAAAGAGATTTTCGTATCTTGCCTTTCGGAAAAATCCTCACCATGTCTGCCATAAATTCCGTGTTTTCCTGGTTCATGAAAAAGCGATTTCATCAAATCGAGCTTTTTATGAAATACCCCACAGAAGTGCAGGCAGAGGTATTCGAAAACCTCATTCAAAGGGCCAAAGATACAGCTTGGGGAAAAGAACACGGCTATTCGGAGATCAAATCAATCAATGCCTTTCGCGAACGGGTGCCGCTTCAGACATACGAAGAAGTAAAACATTATGTAGATCGGCTCAAACAAGGAGAAACCGACTTGCTCTGGCCCGGAGAGATCAACTGGTTTGCTAAATCGTCGGGAACCACCAGTGATCGAAGCAAATTTATCCCTGTGAGTAGGGAAGCCCTCGAAGACTGCCATTACAAAGGTGGCAAAGACCTGCTGGCTGTATTCAGCCACAACCACCCTGATAATACGGTATACGCGGGTAAATCACTCGTGCTCGGAGGGAGCAGTCAGATCAATACTTTTCGAAAAGACTCTTATTACGGCGACCTTTCTGCGATCATCATCAATAACTTACCACTGTGGGTGGAATTCAGAAGAATTCCCGACAAGCAGATTGCCCTGATGGACGGTTGGGAAAAAAAGATCGATGCTATGGCCCACAGCATCAAAAACGAATACGTGACCTCCATGTCGGGGGTGCCATCGTGGATGCTTGTGCTGCTGCGCCGCCTGCTCGATATCACGGGCAAAGCCAATATAACGGAACTCTGGCCGGACCTTCAGCTCTATATGCACGGTGGGGTGAATTTCGGACCTTATGTCGAACAGTTTAAAGCCCTCATTCCCGGCGATACGCTCAAGTACTACGAAACCTACAATGCCAGTGAAGGATTTTTCGGACTTCAGGACCGCTCGGGATCGGGAGAGATGCTTTTGATGCTGGACTACGGCATTTTCTACGAATTCGTCCCTGTAGAGCACAGCCATGAGGAAAACCCGAAAACCTGCCTGCTCGGCGATGTGGAAATCGGAAAAAATTACGAACTCATCATCTCCACCAACGCCGGATTGTGGCGTTACCGCATCGGCGACACGGTCACATTCACCTCCCTCTATCCATTCAGGATTAAAGTCACGGGGCGCACCAAGCACTTCATCAATGCCTTCGGTGAAGAGCTGATCATCGACAACGCCGAGAAAGCACTGGCAAAAGCATGCGCCGTATGCGACTGCACCATCAGTGATTATACTGCAGGACCCATATATATGAACGGTAACCATCAGGGTCGCCATGAATGGCTGATTGAATTCGAAAAACCACCGCACAACCTCAACGCATTCGCCGATGCCCTCGATGCCGAGCTCAAAAACCTCAACAGCGACTACGACGCAAAGAGGACGGGCAACTTAACGCTAAACTCACCGTTAATCAGAGCCGTTGCTCCAAGCACATTTTACAATTGGTTAAAAAGTAAAAACAAACTTGGAGGGCAACACAAAGTGCCGCGGCTTTCCAACGATCGAATTGTGATCGAAGAACTCACGGAGATCACTGAACTCGTATGAGCCGAATCTTATCGATAAGTGCTGCCTTGCTCGCAGTGTTGCTCCTTGAAGCTCCATCATACGGCCAATACCGCGAACTCTACACCCTCGATGAAGAAGTAGATCTGATCTGCTTCGACAACCTCCTGAATCTCTATAAAGTCAAGAACACTGAGCTTGTCAAGTATGATAAAAACGGCGAGTTTAAATTTCGCTACAGCGACAAGCGACTCGGCAATATCGGCTCGGTAGACGTGACCTTCCCCCTGCGCCCGCTGCTCGTATATCCGGATATCAATTACGCAGTACTGCTCGACAATACGCTGAGCAACAACCGCGGCAACATCAACCTGCTCAATCAGGGAATTGACCTGGGCATGCTGGCTTGCGCATCTGTTCAAAACCACTTTTGGTTTTACGACGCAATGAATTTCAGCCTGGTGCGCACCAACGAGAACTTTAAGCACGTCACCAATACCGGCAACCTCGCTCAGGTACTGCGAATTCAATCTCTGCAACCGAATTTCCTCAAAGAATTTGCCAACCGGGTATACCTGAACAACCCCTCTACGGGCATCCTTGTATTCGATATTTTCGGAACTTACATAAAGACCATCCCCATCATCGGCCTCACCGAGTTTCAAGTCAATGGAAACGAATTGGTATACTTTAAGGAAGGATCGCTTTTCCGGTTTAATTCCGATAATTACGAGGAAACCGAAATTCCCCTTCCGGAGGGTACACTGCAAGCGCTTTTGCAAAAAAATCGCATCGCGCTGCGCATGTCGCAGTTGATTGCCGTACTCGAGTTGAATTAGCCCGCTTTACATCCTGATAAGCCGAGCAATATTTGTATTTTTGACGGATACACAAAAAAACTATGCACGTAGCAGTCGCAGGAAACATCGGTTCCGGAAAAACAACGCTCACAGGTCTGTTGGGCAAACACTACAAATGGGAATGCCATTACGAAGACGTGGATGAAAATCCATATCTGCTGGACTTTTATCGCGATATGCAGCGGTGGTCTTTCAACCTTCAGATTTACTTCCTGAACAGCCGCTTTAATCAGGTGGTGGAAATCCGCGAGAACGACCGAAATGTAATTCAGGACCGAACCATTTACGAAGACGCCTTCATCTTTGCCCCGAACCTTCACAGCATGGGGCTAATGACCACCAGAGATTTCGAAAATTACTTCTCACTCTTCAATTCGATGGAGAAGTTCATCGAAGCTCCCGATCTGCTCATTTACCTGCGGGCCTCGGTACCCGCCCTGGTCAACAACATTCAGAAGCGCGGACGGGAGTACGAAGAAGCCATTCGGCTCGATTACCTCAAGCGGCTCAACGAGCGCTATGAAGCTTGGATTTCGACTTATGACAAAGGGAAGCTACTTGTAATCGACGTCGACAACAATGCCTTCCATGAAAACCCCGAAGACCTCGGGAAAATCATCAGCGCCATAGAAGGCGAAATCCACGGATTGTTCGATTCCAACTGACGCTCCACCACTCAAAATATTCACGCACAAAAAACCCGCTGCGAAATCACAGCGGGTTTTTTGTGTGAATACTTTTTGAAATCAGCTTTTCAGGCTGAAAGAAATGTTCACTTCATCGTAAATCATCTTGTCGCCGAGGTCATCGAAAAATGAACCCGAGCCGTAGCGCACATCCCACTTGGAACGGTCAAATTCGAAGCCTCCCGACAAATCCACAAACCCATCGTCGGTCTGCCCAACGGTATAACTTCCCGTTACGGATCCTTCAATGCCTTTAAGCAATAGGGTTCCATTGAAGCTATATGAACCATCACCGTTGTCGGAAGAAGAATTGATCACCAGGTAGGAAACAGGAAACTCTCCAACATCGAAAAAGTCGTCGCTTTTGAGGTGCTTGGTGAGCTTGGCATTGCTTTCCTGATCCTTCACATCATCCACTGTGATAGATGTCATATCGATTGCAATTTTCGCACGGGTCACTAGGTTGTCTTCCATCGCAAAATCCCCTTGTCCCTTAATCTTACCGTTGTGGCGACCTGTTACCTTTTTTCCTCTCCAGATGAAATTGGAATTATCTTCACTCACGACAAATGCCCCTGTCAAAGGAGCGCCGTCATTGCCGACCAATTCGCCGCCAGTTACAGATACCGACGACTCCATTTCAGTCTCGAGGTGCTCGCCGTCGCCTACCCAGTATTGGTAAAGCAAAGGAGCAATCACCAAGCCTACGAGGCAAGTGAGCTTGATCAAAATATTCATCGAAGGTCCTGAGGTATCCTTAAACGGGTCACCAACAGTATCGCCGGTAACGGCAGCCTTGTGGGCTTGCATTGTCCCATGCACCGCCGGCATTGTTCTGGAAAATAGCCCAGAGCACACCCGATACAGTAACGCCGGCCATATAAGCTCCAAGCGGTTCCATGCCCATCACAAAGCCCACGATGATGGGAGTAATGATGGTAATGGCTCCCGGAAGCATCATTTCGCGGATAGCTGCATTGGTCGATATCTCCACACACTTGGCGTATTCAGGCTTTCCGGTACCTTCCATAATGCCCGGAATCTCCTTAAACTGTCGGCGAACTTCTTTTACCATTTCCATGGCAGCCTTACCCACAGAGTTCATGGCGAGTGCCGAGAACACCACCGGAATCATCCCTCCAATAAAGAGGGCTGCGAGCACGTCGGCTTTAAAGATGTTGATCCCGTCAATTTTCGTAAAAGTCACATAAGCGGCGAAAAGCGCAAGTGCCGTAAGTGCAGCCGAAGCGATCGCAAACCCCTTACCCGTAGCTGCGGTCGTGTTTCCGACAGAGTCGAGAATGTCGGTCTTTTCGCGCACTTCTTTGGGCAGACCACTCATTTCGGCGATTCCACCTGCATTGTCAGCAATGGGGCCGAATGCGTCGATCGCGAGTTGCATGGCTGTGGTGGCCATCATGGCCGATGCGGCGATAGAAACACCGTAGAATCCTGCGAGTTCGTAGGCTCCCCAGATGGCACCCGCAAAAAGAAGGATGGGGGCAAAAGTGGATAGCATTCCAGTGGCCAAACCTGCAATTACATTGGTGGCGTGGCCGGTACTCGATTTTTGAACGATGTCCATCACAGGCTTCTTGCCCAACCCGGTATAATATTCCGTGAAGTAAGAAATGGCTCCGCCGACAAACAGGCCGACTAGAACGGCCCCGAATACACGGATTGAATCAATGTCTTTAATGCCTTCGCCGAAGAATCCCATTTGGAGGGTTTCGGGAAGCATGAGGTCGATCACAAAATAAGAGGCAATACCCGTCAGGATGATCGAACCCCAGTTACCGCGGTTCAGTGCACCTTGTACTTCGGGTTCTCTTGCTTTTTCATCTTTTATGCCGATGAGCCAGGTACCCGCAATGCTGAAAAGGATACCGAGGCCGGCAATAATCAAAGGCACGAGGATAGGGCTGATGCCTCCGAAACCGTCATCGAGGATGGTGAGGTTTTGAGATTCCAGCATGTCGCGGATCACGTAATTACCCAGCACCATGGCCGCGAGTACTGTGGCCACGTAGGAGCCGAAAAGATCGGCACCCATACCTGCCACGTCTCCCACATTGTCACCAACGTTGTCTGCGATGGTGGCGGGATTTCGCGGATCGTCTTCCGGAATGCCCGCTTCAACTTTACCCACGAGGTCGGCCCCTACGTCGGCGGCCTTGGTGTAAATACCTCCACCCACGCGGGCGAAGAGGGCGATGGATTCAGCGCCGAGCGAAAAGCCGGCAAGTGCTTCCAAAACAATGGTCATGTCTTCATATCCGTTTATGCCCGTCCATTCGCTTCCCATAAACCATCCGAAAAGAATGATGAACAGAATGCTGAGACCAAAAACAGCGAGCCCCGCCACACCAAGGCCCATAACGGTACCCCCGGAAAAGGAGACGTTCAATGCTTTCTTGAGGCTGGTACGTGCAGCCTGGGTGGTGCGAACATTGGCTGCAGTGGCGATGCGCATCCCTAAATTTCCGGCAACGGCGCTAAACACTGCACCGATAACGAAAGCGACAACAATAAACCAATGTGAATGCGGAACCAAAAAGGAAATTAACCCGAGCAGGGCTCCTGCAACAACAACGAAGATGGCGAGTACACGGTATTCAGCGGCCAAAAAAGCCAAAGCCCCTTCGCGAATGTGCTGGGCGAGGCCCTGCATCTTTTCATCGCCCGCGTCCTGGCTGTTCACCCATTTGGCCTTTACAGCCATTACGATCAGGCCAATCACTGCCATGAGCGGCACGAGGTAGAGTATGTTCATCATGTTCATCAGGTTTTGTTCTTTTCGAAATCGGTCGGCAAAAGTAGTCTTTTCAGAATATTTGCGACTGCGGTGGTTGAGATTGGTGTGGGGTTTTAATGTCTCACTTTCGTGAAAAGGGCAGGTGCCGGAGGTTTATTTTGCAAGGTAGCTCACCTCTTTCACAGCGCGTACTATTCGCTTTACATTGGGGAGCGACTCCTCTATCAGGGGCACAGCGAAGGCAAAAGGTGTATCGGCCATGGTAACCCTGCGCACAGGGGCATCGAGATAATCAAAGGCGTGGAGCTGCACACGGTGCGATATCTCAGATGAGATGGAAGCCACAGGCCAGCTCTCCTCTACCACTACGAGTCGGTTGGTCTTCTTTACACTATTTATAATGGTGTCTATATCGAGGGGGCGAATGGTGCGCAGGTCGATCACTTCGGCTTCTATGTCCTCTTTCGAAAGTTCTTCGGCCGCTTCGTACACTGTTTTCATCATTTTCCCGAAAGAGACAAGGGTCACATCTTTTCCCTTTCGGGTCACCTCGGCAGTACCGATGGGAATGATGTATTCGCCTTCGGGCACTTCGCCCTTGTCGCCGTACATTTTTTCAGATTCCATTACAAGCACGGGATCGTCATCTCGGATGGCTGCCTTTAACAGCCCCTTCACGTCGTAGGGATTTGCAGGCGTCACAATTTTAAGGCCCGGGATGTGCGCATAAATACTCTCAAAGCTCTGCGAGTGGGTGGCAGCAAGCTGTCCGGCAGGTCCGTTCGGACCCCTGAATACCACAGGCGCGCTGAATTGGCCACCCGACATTTGCAGCATTTTCGCAGCGTGGTTGATGATCTGATCAGACGCGAGAACCGCAAAGTTCCACGTCATGTACTCCACGATGGGGCGCAGGCCATTCATTGCTGCTCCCACAGCGATTCCGCTGAACCCAAGCTCAGCGATTGGCGTGTCAATCACCCTTTTAGCTCCAAATTCGTCGAGCATTCCTTTGCTCGCTGGCCCCATCAATGTGTTTTGAGGACGTTAACAACCCCGGCTTGTCTAATTTGTTATGCATGCATACCTTTGTTGAGCGGTTTATTCTGTTCGTTTTTTTAACAAATGCGCTACCTTTATCCGCCACCTCAAAATATAAAACGCAAGAATTATGAAAATACTGGTTTGTATCAGCAAAGCACCCGATACCACAACGAAGATCAGCTTTACTGACAACGATACGAAGTTTGATGAAGACAAAGTCCAATTCATCGTAAACCCTTATGATGAATGGTATGCACTTGTGCGCGGTCTCGAACTCAAGGAAGCGGCAGGCGGAACGGTAACAATTGTGACTGCAGGCGGAGCCGACCACGATCCCATTATTCGCAAGGCACTGGCCATCGGCGCCGACAATGCCGTACGCATCGACACCGATCCCAAAGACGGGTATTCGGCAGCGAAAGAAATTGCGGCGTATGCCCAGGGAAAGGACTACGACCTTATTCTTCTGGGAAAAGAGACAATCAACTACAACGGCTCACAAGTAGGTGGGATGATCGCTGAGCTATTGGGATTGCCATATGTATCCGTGGCCTCAAAGCTCGATGTTAATGACGGTACGGCTACCGTAGAGCAAGACATGCCAGGCGGAAAGCAAGTAATGGAAGGCCAGCTTCCTTTGGTGATCAGCTGTGCAAAAGGCATGGCGGAGCAGCGCATCCCCAACATGCGCGGAATCATGGCTGCCCGTACAAAACCGCTGGAAGTGGTAGAGCCCACAGGAGCTGAGCCGCTGGTAACAGCTAAGAAATTCAGCCTTCCATCAGAGAAAGGCGCAGTAAAATTGATTGACGCAGACAATATGGAAGAGCTCGTTGAGCTGCTGCACAGCGAAGCCAAAGTCATTTAAATCAAAAAACTCTAAGAAACTATGTCAGTACTGGTATTTGCCAACGCGATAGAAGGAAAAATTGCAAAAGCCGCATACGAGGCCGTGTATTACGGAGCCGAAATCGGCAAGAAAATTGGTGAGGAAGTCACCGTACTCACTTACGGTAATGTGGCCGACGCCGATATGGAAGCCCTCGGGAAATACGGTGCTTCAAAGGTATTGGTCAACAAAAACGTGACTGCAGAAAACGATCAAACCCTGACCAACCTCACAGCCGCTGCCGCTGAAGCTGAGGGCGCTAAGGTCATTATATTTTCATTTGACCCCACGGGAAAAGCCGTTGCACCCCGCCTTTCGGCAAAAACGGGAGCGGGTCTCGTGGCGGGCGCCATCGCTCTCCCCGAGATCGACGGTGACACTTTTACGGTGCGCACTAACGTGTTTTCCGGAAAGGCCTTTGCCGATTATGAAGTCAGCACATCCGTAAAAATTATTTCCCTGCTGCCCAACAGCCTCAAGCCCGAAGTTGGCGAAAGCTCTGCGACTGTGGAAGCTTTCAGCCCCGACATCACGGATGGAAAACTCACCCTAAAAGAATTGAAAACGCGTTCGGGCGACGGCATTCCACTTCCCGAAGCTGAATTGGTTGTATCGGCAGGTCGCGGCCTCAAAGGACCGGACAACTGGGCCATTGTTGAAGATCTCGCCCAAGCACTCGGAGCTGCAACGGCTTGCTCACGCCCGGTATCGGACATGGATTGGCGGCCCCACCACGAGCACGTGGGTCAAACGGGAATTGCCATCAGGCCTAACCTGTACATTGCCGCAGGAATCTCCGGAGCCATTCAGCACCTGGCTGGTGTAAACGGCAGCAAGGTGATTGTTGTGATCAATACCGATCCAGAGGCGCCCTTCTTTAAAGCTGCAGATTACGGCATCGTAGGTGACGCCTTCGAGGTGCTGCCTAAGCTCACCGAAGCAGTGAAGAAATTCAAAG
>JAIVHQ010000182.1:1971-4067 GCA_020200995.1 Flavobacteriales bacterium | reverse complement strand
ATGTCCTGTGCCTATACCACTCATGCGCTTCTAAGATTCAGTCTACAAATTCAGCTGCCCGACCCTTAAAGACAGACACCAATTATTCCTGACAAAGTTACGCGTAAAACACGGCAATTGAATCCAAGTGCCTAATTTCGTGCCATGGAAACGGTATGGCACAATCTCGAAGTCCCCATGGATGAACTTCCGAAAGTGGAAGAGGTTCATTTTCAAAAGCATCCCCTGCGATACCGCAATTACCGCTACCTCCTCGCGGCATTTTGGCTCGGCATTCCGCTGATCGGTGCCGCGGTGTTGGCAGTGGTGGTTCGAGAGCCCTGGACTTTCGCGGTCGCGGGCGGAATAGTGCTCGTTTCCGCATTCGTGTCTGTGGCTGTAGCCAAAGGGTTTTCCCGCCGGGCCTATGCCCTCCGCGAGAAGGATTTGACTTATCGAAAAGGTTGGATTTTCACCTCAGTCACCACCGTGCCTTTTAATCGCATCCAACACACCGAGGTGTCGCAGGGGCCGCTCGAGCGGAAATTCAAACTCTGCAAGCTCAACATCTACACCGCCGGCGGCAGCACCTCCGACCTCTCGGTGCCGGGACTTGAAGCCGATGAGGCGGCCCAGCTCCGCGACTATGTGGCCAAAAAAGCAGCCCGATATGCCTGAGTGGGACCTCTCGCAGCCCACGCGGCAAAACATTCTTGGCGTGGTGATCTACATCCTGCGCAATTTTCGCGTCATGGTGTCGCTGTTTATCACCTTGCTGATTGTCGGCGCGGCCAAGCCGCAGATTTGGATCATCATCGGCATCTCAGTGATTCCCGTGGGCGTGATTCTGGCGCTGTTTGCCTATTGGCAGTACCGCAATTTCACCTTCCACATCGATGGCGACGACCTGATCATTCACAAGGGTGTGATATTTAAAGACCGCACCGTGATCTCGGCCGATCGGATTCAAAGCATCAAAATAGTCGAAAACATCGTGCAGCGCATCCTCGGCCTGGTGGCCCTGAAGGTCGATACCGCAGGGTCGTCGGCTTCAGAACTCGAAATCCCGGCACTCGAGCGCAAGGCCGCCATGGAGCTCAAGGATTTGCTTTACCGCAAAAAGGAAGAAGCCGAAGGTGGTAGCATCCCAAGTGAAAGGATCGACGGTTCCGAAACTGCCACCGATGCTGAGGCCCGCAGCACCGAGCCAAAAGTAAAGCGGGAACCTGTTGAAAAACGGGTGCTCGTAAAGCTAAATATCTTTGATTTGGTGCTGGTGGGCCTTACGGAAAATCACCTCAAAACCGGGCTGGTGGCCCTCGCAGTGGTATTTGGATACTTCAGCCAGCTCATGGAGTATTTTCAAAACTACCTCGAAGCATACGTCGACGAGTACGCCAATGCCGTGGCCAATGCAAGTATCACTTTTGCACTCACGGGCCTCGCACTTTACGCGGTCATTTCTGTGGTGATTTCAATGGTGCGCACCTTTCTGCGTTTTTACGGACTTACGGCACAGCTTGAGCCCGAGGCCATCGAGATTGAAACCGGACTCCTCAAGCGCAGCTACGACCGCGTGCCTGTGCGAAAAGTGCAGTTTGTGGAATGGGAGACCAATCCATTGAGAAAATTGGCGGGCTTTGAATCGGCCCGGATACACCCTACCAATCCGATCGGCGCGGCCAACAAGCAGAAAGTCGAGATCCCGGCCCTGCGCCCTGTTCAAAGCGCACAACTCGCCGACGGAATTTACCCCGGTTACGACGCACCGACTGAGGGCTTCAAAGCCAATGCGGCTGCTTATGCCCGCATCTCGGCCATTGTATTGTCATTCGGTCTGCTGCCCCTCGCGGCGGTCGCATTTTACGAATTCGGATATTTCGCGTTGGGGTTGTTGTCAATTTACCTTCCGATTGTATTTTTCTCCTGGCAATACGGTCTCCGTGTGCGCATTTACTTTGACCGCCGTTTTCTCCTCGTCCACAAAGGCTGGATATTTCCATCCCGAACGGTTTTGCCCTTGCACAAACTCCAGTCTGTGGCCGTATCGAGCAATGTTTTCCTGAAGAGGCGGGGACTCTGTCACCTCAACCTCTACACAGCCGCAGGTTCACGCA